>JBITAD010000631.1:4693-5788 GCA_044439945.1 Blastopirellula sp. JB062 | reverse complement strand
CAAGACGATATACAGATCAACGGCGCTGCGATCGAATGCCGCATAAACGCGGAAGATCCAGATCGCAACTTTATGCCGTGCCCCGGCAAGCTGGAACGATTTATCGCACCCGGCGGTCCCGGCGTTCGATTTGATTCGCACGTCTTCAGCGGCTACACCGTGCCGCCCCATTACGATTCGATGATCGGGAAGCTGATCGTCCATCGCAAAACTCGGGAAGAGGCGATCCGCTGCATGCAGCGAGCTCTGGACGAAATTCGGGTCGACGGCATTCGGACTACGGCGTCGTTTCATAAGATGCTGCTTAACCACTCCGCCTTCGCCGAAGGCAAGATCGACACGACATTTGTCGAGCGAACGTTTTTGCAGTCCTAACGACCGGCAAGAAACGCTGGTCGACGAAAAAAAGTCGCTTTTACGTAGCTCCGCAACGCGCTACGTATTGCCTCTCTATCGCTTTTGCGGTGGCAGTTTTTACGTAAAGCGATTTTTGTTTCCGTTAGAGGGGGATAATGTTCCCCTGGTCAAAGTGGGTAAACTTGTGGCGCAAGCGCCGCTCAATACAATCAAATCTTTACCCTCCATGCCGTATTTTCGGCAGTAAGTATTCTCGGTCGCCGAACTACGTCCGCCTTTACCGGTCCGTCAGGAGATTCTGCCCATGTCGAACACTTTGGCCCGTCCCCCGAAAAAGCAACACAACTTCCGCCGCGTGGCGATCCTGTTCGCCGGCGGACCTGCGCCGGCCGCCAACGCGGTGATTTCGACAGCGGCAGTTTCGTTTCTGCGAAACGACGTCGAAGTTCTCGGCATCAAGCATGGTTATTCTAATTTGATGCAGTTCGGCCCTGATCGTCCGATGGAATTGGGCCGCGACTACATCATGCTAGATCATCAAGCTCTTTCGCGCTCGCGGGCTCAGCAAGGGATCATGATCGGTACCGCCCGGGCCAACCCAGGCAAGCAGATTTCGCATCCGGATCACCTGAAAGACGCCGAGCGAGCCGCTCCGTTGCAGACCACTTACGACGCGTTGTGCTCGCTGGGCGTCGACGCGTTGATTTCGATCGGCGGCGACGACACCCTGAAAACGGC
>JBITAD010000631.1:0-4683 GCA_044439945.1 Blastopirellula sp. JB062 | reverse complement strand
TGTTTCAAGAGACGTTGCCGGAGGGGAGCCACAAAATCCCGGTCGTTCATCTGCCTAAGACGATCGACAATGACTATATGGGCATCGACTTCACGTTCGGCTACTTCACTGCGGTCGACTTTTTGGCCAACGAAGTTCGCAACTTGCTATACGATGCGGAAGCGGGTCAGGCCTATTTCCTGGTCGAATGCATGGGACGCAGCGCCGGTTGGCTCCCTTATGGAACCGCGATCGCGGGCGAAGCGAGCTTGGTGATTAGCGTCGAAGATATCATCGGCGATTACGTCGGCGGCGAAGAAGAAATCAACGGTCGCCTTAAAAAGGTGATGAACGTCGAAAAAGTGGTCGACCGCATCGTAAAGACCATGCTGGCTCGCGAAGCCGAAGGGAAGCGATTCGGCGTGGTGATCTTGGCTGAAGGCTTGGCCGAACTGCTGCCGCCCGAATATTTGGAAGGCATTAAACGCGATGACCATGGTCACATTTCGATCACCGACGTAAGCCTGGGGCGGCAATTCGCCCAGTGGGTCGCAAAGCGGTATGAAGAGCAGACCGGCCGTGCCCGTACAGTGACTGGTTTGCAGTTAGGGTATGAGTCGCGTTGTTCCAAGCCGCACGCTTTCGACGTGATGCTCGGCAGCCAATTGGGCGTCGGGGCTTATCGCGCTTTGGTGGAAGAAGGCTTGAACGGCGTCATGGTTTCGGTTTCGGGCCAACTGAACTTGCATTACGTCGCCTTCGAGAATCTGGTCGATCCCGAGACGCTTGTCACCGTGGTGCGTTACATCAATCCGATGAGCGATTTCCATCGTTTGGCGCGATTCCTCGAAACTTATATCAACGACTAACCGCGACGCTTCTTCCGGTTCAAACGCAAAAAGGCTGGCGATTCTTTGAAAATCGCCAGCCTTTTTTTGGGTACTGCGCTTTGTCGCCGCAACTCAAAGCGGGCGACGCCCCTCCCCTACTCCGTCTTGGCAGGAGCAGGCGCTTCCGCCGTGCGGACTTGTTCTTCGAGTAATTCTTCCTGCATGCGACCGAGAAACTTCATCATGCTCGCTTCGCCTTGGAAACCGATTACCGTTTCGTCCATTTCCAGGTCTTGGCGAATGATGCGTCCGGCATCGATGTCGAACTTGATTTTGCCGTTCGCCAGTTGCTGAATCAGTTCGACCTTAATCTCAGGATTCTCGATCGGCGTCAAAATTTGCGTTTTCATATCGATCGTCGCGACGCCGTTCGAGACGTTTTCGAGCGTAAACAGTTGACGCGTCTTTACTTTTTTCAGTTGTTGCTTCGAGGTTCGAATCTGTACGTCGGTCGGCGAGTCCCATTTGGCGCCGATAGCGACCGGTTCGGCCGGCAGTACGACGGTCACTTGATTAAACGGCGCCGTTGCGCTTTCCAGCAGTTCTTCTCGCTTGACCAGCAGACCGTTTTTGCTGATGGTAAATCGAGACAGCGGCACGCCGACCGAATCGGCGGCGCGCTGGAAAATGGGGGCTGGAGCTTCTTCGGAGGTGCTGTCAAAGACCTGCTCGGGACGGTCGGTCACTTTGTTCCACATGTTCAGGTCTTCGATCGAATGGACGAGCGTGATGTTGCCGTCGTCGTCAATCTTTTCAACCTTCCAGTTTTTGGTCGACGCCGTACGCGATTGGGCAGTTTGTTGATTGCCTTGAATTTTGGTCTGTACGTTGACCAAATGCGTGACCTTGCTGCGCAGAACGTCTCCTTCGGCGAACTTGTATTGAAGCTCGTACTTGCCGTCGGCGGCGATCGCGGCAGCGACCATCGTGGCGAGAAGAACCAGACTGAAAATTCCGTTTCGCTTCATTCGAGGGCATCCTTGCATGAAATCTGCTGCTTGAAAGACCGCTTAGCGGCCGTTATCGATTTTGCCCCCCCATCCCAGTTTTTCGCGGAGGGTTCGATAGTAATTGTGGCTGGCGGTGGCAATGCGTTTGAATCGTTGTTCGGCGCGATCGACGACCACCCGAAGTTCCGGCGTTAGGCGGACGAGCACTCGACCGTCGACGACGACCGAAAGGTTCGCTTCGGCGCCGGTTACGCGTATCTCGTACGTCCGCTCGGCCGTATCGACCACAGGCCGAACCGTTAAAGTATGAGGGCTAAGCGGCGAGACGACGAACGCATGCAGGTCGGCTCGCAAAATTGGCCCGCCAGCCGACAAATTGTGAGCGGTCGACCCGACCGGAGTACTGACGATCAAACCGTCGCAGTTATAGGTGGTCGCCAATTTTGAGTCAACGTAAAGATCGATCGTTTGAATCTGAAACGGGGGCCCGCCCAGAATGGCCGCCTCGTTCAGACCGATCTGTTCGGCGATTAAGTCATCTCCTTCAAAGACGCGGCAGCGAAACATCATATGCTCGATGACCGAGCAGTCTCCGCCGCAAATCGACGGCAAGTCGGTGCAGAGTTCTTCGGGAGAAAATTCGGCCAGAAACCCCAGTTTGCCCATGTTGACGCCGACCACCGGCACTTGGCGTTCCCCCATGCTGCGGGCCGCGGCCAACAGCGAGCCGTCGCCGCCGAGCACGATCGCGAAATCGGCATCAATTTGCGAAAGATCCGTTTTCCAATCGAGATCGAGATGCACTAGATCGGCGTACTGCGGAATTACTTTTTGCAGGCGAACCGCCTCTTCGCGCACATGGTCGCGATCACCGGCGCCAACCAGCATGACGCGCGGTTTTTTAGCGTTATTTGCCCATAACGGCTTACCGGGAGATGGAGGTCGAAGATTTGGCATACGCCCCATCTTCCGCTGCCGGATAAGGAGAAACAAGCGGTTAGGCGGAAGGAATTTCGAAACCGGCCGCGCCTAACGAATTTTGCAGGCGAACTGCATGTTCGGCGAGGATTCGCGAGATGCGATTTAGCGAAAAATCACGCTTTTTGAGCATATTATTGGGATGCTCGCGACAAAGCGAGCATTTTTATTTCGCCGCCATCGAATCGTCGCCATGCAAAGCGCTTGTTGGGGCCGCCGCTAAATCACGGCAAACTTGGGCGATGCCGGAAGCCGTTAGCTGAATTTCAGATAATCGCTGTTCGCGGTCGCCATGATCGATGAACGCGTCAGGAATGCCAAGACGTTTGACACGGCTGGCATCAACTCCTTCTTCCGAGCAGGCCTCTAGCACGGCGCTGCCAAAGCCGGTCATCAAGGCGCCCTCTTCGACCGTCACTACGAACGGCGAGGCTTTGACGGCGCCGACGATCGTTTCGCGATCAAGCGGTTTGCAGAATCTGGCGTTGATTAGCCCGACGTTTAGCCCTTCGCTTTTTAGCGTTGCGACGGCACGCTGCGCTTCGGCTAGTTGGGCGCCATAGCAGACGACGGTTCCGTCGTCGCCGGTCGACAAGACTTCGGCTTTGCCAAGTTGAATCGGCGTGCGATTGCGCTCGACCGTTTCGGCGTTCGTTTTGGGGTAGCGAAGCGCCGAGGGGTGATCTTGTCGTAGAGAGAAGTCGAGCATTTCGCCCACCTCTTCGGCGTCGCCGGGCGCCATGACGATCATATTCGGGAATAGTCGCATGTAGCCGATATCGAACGAGCCATGGTGAGTCGGGCCGTCGGCGGCGGTCAGTCCGGCGCGATCCATCGTAAAGACGACCGGCAAATCTTGCAGGGCGACCTCTTGGAAGATCTGGTCAAAGCTGCGTTGCAAAAACGTGCTGTAGATGTTGACGATCGGCCGCAGGCCGGTTTTGGCTTGTCCGGCGGCGAACGCGACGGCGTGCGATTCGCAAATGCCGGTGTCGAAGAAGCGATGCGGAAACTCGTCTCGAACCGTCTCTAGCTTCGTCCCTTGGCACATCGCCGCGGTCAGCACGGTCACCTTCTCGTTCTTGCGCATTTGGTCGGCGATCGCGTCGCGGGCGTAATTGGTATACGCTTTGGCGCCGCCAGATTTTTTGGGAACCGCTTTGCCGTTCTCGTCGATAAATGCCGGCGGCGTATGGAAGTAGACCGGATCGGCCGCGGCCGGTTGATAGCCGTGCCCTTTTTCAGTCACGACATGCAGAAGCACCGGCCCCGGCAGCGTTTTGACCATCTCCATGTACTTGCGCAGCAAGCCGATGTTGTGACCGTCGATCGGGCCGATATAGCTGAAACCGAGTTCTTCAAACAGCATGCCGCCGTGCAAACCTGCTTTGACCGCCTCTTTGCATTGGGCCAACAGTCGCTCAGTCGGATCGCCCAACAGCGGCACATGGTTCAAAATTTTGAGAACTTCGCTTTTGACGCCGGTATAAAACGGATTCATCCGCAGGCGATCAAAATAATCGGCCACCCCGCCGACGCGCGGGCAGATCGACATTTTGTTGTCATTGAGGATCACCAGCAGATTAGCGTTCATTCCGCCGGCGTTATTCAGCGCCTCGAAGACGATGCCCGACGGGAACGCGCCGTCGCCGATCACCGCGACGGCATGACGCTCTTTTTGCCCCTGCAAGTCATCGCCGCTGCGCAGCCCCAACATGGTGGATACGCTCGAACCGGCGTGCCCAGTCACAAACAGGTCGTAGTCGCTTTCTGCCGGGTTCGGATAGCCCATTAGTCCGCCGGTGGTGCGGATAGTGCCGAACTCGTCATATCGGCCGGTGAGCAATTTGTGGGGATAGATTTGATGCCCCGTGTCCCAGATTAAG
>JBITAD010000630.1:0-5800 GCA_044439945.1 Blastopirellula sp. JB062 | reverse complement strand
CGGCCACATCGGTCTTATAAGCAGTATACGCCGGAAGGAAACCGACCAGCACCGCTAACAGGATCAAGCCGGGTATGATCAGCAGTTCCAAACTGAGCAGACCCCGCAAGAAGGTGGGCAACGAGTTAATTATTGCGGGTCCGATCTTCGCTTCAACCGACATCGGCAATGGAGCCATGTCGAAAAAGCCGATCGCCACCCCGGTTTTGGCTTCGATCATCGGGCTGGCCGAAGCCATCATCGCGTGCCCGGCGGTCCATCCTATCAAGCCGCCGCCGACCGACAAAATAATCGATTCCAGCAAAACGACGCTCATGACCGTCCCCCGGCTTGCGCCCAACGCACGCATCACGGCGATCTCGTGCTTGCGGTCGTTCATCGAGTTGTAAATGCTTACCAGGATTGAGATTCCGGAAACTATACAGATCAAGACCGTGACCACGAGCAACAGCGTTTGAATTGGCGAAACGATCAATTCAAACAGATTGGTGATTTCCAACACCGGCAACACCACTTGGGCGACATTCCCTTCGTTGACGGCGTTGCGAATGAAAATGGGCGAAAACGGGTCATTGGTACGAATCAAGATCGCCGTCACTTCGCGCTGCTCGATCGGCAACGGCGAACGACGAAGTTCCGCTTTTTTCTTCGTTTCGGGCGAGGAGTCGGGCGACTCCTCGTCGACCGGTTTGGCGTGCCCCTCCATCAAAAAGAAGCCTTCCATGTTAATGAAGACCCCCCGATCGTTCGGCGTGCCTGACGGAGCCAAGATGCCGACCACGACAAAGGGAGACTCGTCGTGCGCGTGCCCTTCGTCAGAGCCGTGCGACGCGGCGATTTTGTCGCCCAGTTTCAAGCCGGTCTCGCGGGCGACGATCGAGCCGACGACCGCTTCGTAATAGCCGTGCTCTTCGTCCCAGACTTTGAAATTGCGTCCCTCGGCAAAGCGATAACGCGCCTCTTCTTCGTCGTACGGATCGCGGAACAGCTCGAAAAACTTCGGCAGCGTGCCGATCACCCGGAATCGTTTGTAATAGTCGCCCAGACAAACGGGAATCGCGAACGAAGTATTAGCGGCGTATTTGCCATCTTTCAGTTCGCCGCGGACGCTCTCGGGCATCAACGACAACTCTTTCGCCTGCTGATCGGCCGAGAGAAATTGTTGATAAAACGAGTACGGGATATTTTCGACCGGTTCGCTGAGATAGTAAGTCGTATTCAGAACCAGTTGCAGCTTGCCCCCTTTGGCGCCGGCGATCATGCCGTAGCCAAGGTTCGAATTGCCCATAAACGAATTGGAGACCATGCCGTAGGTCAGCAAGACCGCCGTCACCAACGCGACCCCCATCGCCATCGACAAGGCCGTAAGACTGGATGCGAGCGCCCGTTGGGTCACGCTCCGCCATGCGATCGCCCATCGGGTCATGCCGTCACCTTGTTGTTTTGATTGATTTCGTCCAAGCGTTCGACTCGATCGAACTGTCCAGCCACTTCAAGCGAGTGCGTCACCATCATGAGGGCGATTTTTTCCTCGTTACACGTTTCGCGAATCAAATCGATAATCGACTGCTGATTCGCCGGATCGACGTTGGCCGTCGGTTCGTCCGCCAACAGGAGACGCGGTCGATTGGCCAATGCCCGGGCGACGGCGACTCGCTGCTGTTCGCCGACCGACATCGTTTTCGGTTTGTGGCTCATCCGCGCTGACAAGCCGACCCGATCCAGCAATTGCGTCGCCCGGCTTCGATCGCTCTTTCCGCCGGAAAAGGCCATGCCGAGCAATACGTTCTCGAGCGCCGTAAATGCCGGCAGCAAGTTAAACGTTTGAAAGACGTAGCCGATTTTTTCGGCTCGCAACTGATCGCGGCCTTGTTCCGACAATCGCCGCAAGTCGATGCCGTCAAGCCGTATGCTGCCGGAATCGGCATGGCTGATCCCCGAAATGACGTGCAGCAAGGTCGTTTTTCCGCATCCGCTGCGCCCAACCAAGATCATTTGTTCCGACTCAGAAAGCTCAAAACGAGCGATATCTAAGATCGGCAACGGTTGGCCGTTCGGTTCGATGTACGATTTTTTGACGTTTTCCAGCAGCAGCATGTCGCTTGTCTGTCTAACGTTAGAGCCAGGAAAAGCAAAATTCGGACGATCGATCGTCGCAACCGGGTCCGAAACGGGTAACCACTTATTGAAGTTCAGTTAGCCCTGATCGTCCAGAGCTACGCGCCTACTTTTTGCAAATCAATTGTAGAAACTTCATTACGCAAACGCTAGCAAAAGGGTTCGCAGCGGTCGTATCGAGAGGTTAAACTTGCGACTGCGAAATCGTGAAATGCTATTCTCCTAGTCCCCCCGCCAGAAGCCTCGTTATGCCTATCATTCGTTTCGGATTGCCGTTATCGCTGTTATTGATCGGGTCGTTCGCTTTCGCGCAAGCGGCCGAAAAATCGTCTCAACATGATCCGGCGACGCAGCCAGGGGTCGTTTCGGTGGAATATCTCACCGACGGCGCGCCCCACAAAAGCTGCCATGCGTCGACAATCGCCCTAACCCCGCAAGGGCTAGTCGCCGCTTGGTTTGGCGGTACCCGCGAAGGCGCCAAGGACGTCGGCATTTATTTCAACCGGCAAATCGACGGCAAATGGGCGACCCCGACCGAAGTGGCCGACGGCGTACAATACGTCTCGCCCGACGGCAAACAGCACCGCCATCCTTGCTGGAACCCGGTTTTGCATCAAGAACCTGACGGGCCATTACTTTTGTTCTACAAATGCGGACCATCGCCAAGCGAGTGGTGGGGCATGTTAATGACTTCGACCGACGGCGGGGCCACTTGGTCGGCCCCGAGGCGTCTGCCCGAAGGGATCGACGGTCCCGTCAAAAACAAAGCGATTCAGCATGGCGACTTGCTCGTCTGCCCGTCGAGCACCGAATACGACGGCTGGCGACTGCATCTTGAGATGACGCCTGACTTGGGACGCACTTGGACCCGGGTCGGGCCGCTGAACGACGGCAAGAAAATTGGCGCGATTCAACCCAGCGTGCTGGTCTATCCGAACGGTCGCTGGCAACTGCTTGCGCGAGATCGCCAAAACAACGGCAACGTTTGGTCGACTTGGAGCGACGACGAAGGGATCACCTGGACGAAGCTCGCTTCGACAGGGCTGCCCAATCCGAACTCGGGAACCGACGCGTTGGTGCTGGACGACGGTCGTGCTTTGCTGGTCTACAACCATACGAGTCGAAGCGGCCCGTTCCCCAGCGGACGACACATGTTGAACGTCGCGATCAGTCCTGACGGCGAAAAATGGGAAGCTGCGATCACGCTCGAAAAAAGCGCAGGCGAGTTTTCGTATCCGGCCGTGATCCAAACGCCTGACGGATTGGTTCACGTCACCTACACCTGGAAACGGAAAAAGGTGCGCCACGTCACGATCGATCCGAAAAAGCTGTCGACCCGCCCGATCGTCGACGGAGTTTGGCCCGAGTAACGATCAAGTTGCCGACCAATCACCACAAATCCAGCCGTAATTCTTGATCGTGCGTCTGAGGCGTGCAACTTGTTTGTTACAAGTCACCGTGCGGGGCACTAGCGTCCCGCACTCGTCAGAAAAAAATCGGCTTCCCCTGCGGGGGGACGTTTACGGTTTGACTGCGTAGACTTTGACGCTTGCGGCGTAGTCGTTTACGTCATATTTTTTAAGCAACTCGGTCAGTCGCTGATGGATGCCTGGTTCGAGCGGCGCGGCGGTTCCGTCGCAGCATCCGGTATCGATGATCGCCAACGGATCGTCGCTCATCGTCGGCGAACAACAACCGGCCTGGCTATCGACGTTGGCGTAGGCGTTCAGATCGGCTTGATCGTCGACGACGTCGACCGCGGCGAAACCGGCGTCGAGCAACCCTTGCCGATATTCGGCGATCGGTATCGCTCCGCCGATGCATCCGACCAACGCCGAAATGTCGGTCGCCAATTCTTCAGGCAGCGGTTTCTTCAGCGCGATATCGCTGACGGCGACTCGGCCGCCCGATTTCAGCACCCGGGCAATCTCGCGGAAGACGGCCTTCTTGTCAGGCGCCAGATTAATCACGCAGTTGCTGATTACGCAATCAACGCTTTCCGACTCCAGCGGCATCGCATCGATCGTCGCCAGATGAAATTCGACGTTCGTCAAAGGAGGCTCGGCGGCGGCCGCATTTTTTTGCGCCAGATCGATCATCGGCTGCGTCATGTCGATGCCGATCGATTTGCCGGTCGGGCCGACTTTCGCCGCCGCCAGAAACACGTCGAGTCCGCCGCCGCAACCGAGATCGACGACCACTTCGCCTTCGCGCAGGTTGGCCGTGGCGGTCGGGTTGCCGCACGACAGCCCCATGTTGGCGCCGGCAGGAATCGAACGCAGTTCGGCCTCGGAGTATCCGAACGCTTCCGCAATCGCTTTAACCCCCGCATGTTCGCTCGATAGCCCGCTGGTCGCGACGGCGCCGTAGTTGGATTGAATGGCCGCTTTGTTTTCGTCGCTCATATTATTTCCTCGCTGTTGCGTTAGGCGGTTGTCAAGTAGTTTTTGATCTTGGCTTGAATCTCGTCGCGGACTCGGCGGAACATGACCATTTTTTCTTCGTCGTCGCCGGCGGCGTCGGCCGGATCGTCAAACGGCCAGTGCAAGGTTTGTTGGGCGCCGGGAAAAACCGGACAGGCTTCTTTCGCGTTGTCGCAGACGGTCACGACCAGGTCAAACGGCTGGTCGGCGAATTGATCGACATGTTTGCTTTGGCGGTCGGCGATATCGACGTCAAGCTCCGACATCGCGCGGATCGCCAACGGGTGAACGTATCCTGAGGGCTTCGACCCGGCCGATTCCGCTTTCCACTGGCCGTCGCTTAAGTTCTCAAACAAGGCTTCCGCCATTTGCGAGCGGCACGAGTTGCCAGTGCAAAGGACCAAGACGCGTTTCATCGCTTTCTTTCTTATAGAATGATTTTAGGACGATTGAACTGCCGCCGCGAAGGTCAACTTCGCCATCGACAACTGATAACAATGTTCAAATTGCGGGCACCTTCGACAGGCGTCCCATTGCTCTTCTCGGACGAAAACTCGTTTGCCGCCGGGAAACAACCCGCCCGACTTTTCGATTTCGACTCCCAACACTTTTCCCGCTATCGGTTTGCCGGCAGGCACATGCAACACGTCTGGGAACATCTTCGCGTAGCAATCGGGCAGGGTTTCAGCGCTCATCAGGCGGCTCCCTTCGACGCTACGATCGGTTCCGCGGCGTCTTCGGTAAACGAACTTTGCGTCTTGACGCAATATCGGACCAGCATCAACATCACCGGCACTTCAATCAACACGCCGATCACCGTCGCCAAGGCGGCGCCCGACGACAGGCCGTACAACATCGTGGCGGTCGCGATGGCGACTTCAAAGTGATTCGACGCGCCAATCATCGCGGTCGGCGCCGCATCTTGGTACGAAAAACGGAGCCATCTCGCCGCCGCATATCCGATCGCAAAGATCAAAATCGTCTGCACGAACAACGGAATCGCAATCCATAAAATCGTCAACGGATTGCCGAGAATCACTTCGCCCTTAAACGAGAAGAGCAAGATAAGCGTCGCCAACAACGCGGTAATTGTGACCGGGGTCAGCCAGTGCAAAAACTTTTCTTCAAACCAAGCTTTGCCTTTGGTCCGAATGATTGCGATGCGCGAGGCGTATCCGGCTGCCAACGGCAAAGCGACATAGACCGAGATCGACAACAATAACGCTTGCCAAGGGACAGGCAACTGACTTACGCCCAGC
>JBITAD010000629.1:0-5831 GCA_044439945.1 Blastopirellula sp. JB062 | reverse complement strand
CTCGACCTGCCGTTTCCAGGCGGCGACGGCGTCAAGGTCGCGCCAATACGAGACGGTAATGCCAAACCCGCCGTCGTCACGAACCGACTCCATACCCAGGAAACCAGACTGCTGGCTCGCTAGCACACGCATCCTCTCAGACGCCGCCGCGTAACCGGCGTCATCGGCGTCGGTGCGCTGGCTGCAAAAAATCACCGCGTAATAAGATGGCTGATTCGATTGGCTCATGAAGGCGTCTCAGTCGGCGTGAAAATCCCCGAAACCTTTACCCTATAACAACTTTAGCCCGGTTGACGACGCCCGTCACGGCCATTTACGATGAATGATTCGTTCTCATTCCGCATTTTGTTCGGGGAGTAAAGCGTTTCGTCATGCCAAAAACGAAGGTCGCCATTGTCGGCGTCGGCACCGTGGGCGCCGGCGTTGCGCGCATTTTACTGGACCACGGCGATCGCACGGCAAAGAATGCAGGCACGACGCTTTGGCTGGAAAAAGCGGTCGTTCGCGACGTGAGTCGCCCCCGCGATTGTCAGCTTCCTGACGGGGTACTCACCGATGATCTAAACGAGATCATCCAAGACCCTGAGATCCAAGTCGTCGCGCAACTGATGGGCGGCATCGACGAGGCACGCTTGACGATGTTGCGTCTGCTAGAGGCAGGCAAAGATATCGTCACCGCAAACAAAGCGCTGATCGCCGAACATGGGCCCGAGCTATTTAGCCGCGCCCATGAATTAGGCCGCTCGATCGCGTTTGATGCGGCGGTCGCCGGGGGCATTCCGATCATCACGAACTTGGCGCAATGTCTCGCGGCCAACCAAGTGACTTCGCTCGTCGGCATCTTGAACGGTACCAGCAATTTTATCGTCTCCAAAATGGAAGAAGACGGCGACGATTATTACGACGCCGTCCGCGAAGCGCAACATCGCGGATACGCCGAAGCCGATCCGACAATGGACGTCGACGGGTCGGACGCGGCCCAAAAACTGGCCATCTTGGCCCATATCGCATTCGGCGCCGCGATCGATTGGAAAGATATCCCCCGCGTCGGAATTGATTCGCTCGATCCGGTCGATTTAAAATTCGCTCAAGAATTGGGATATCGGGTCAAGTTGCTGGCGGTCGCACGAATGACGGACCAAGGGCTCGAACTTCACGTTTCGCCGACCTTAGTCAAAATTGGTCGACCGCTGGCGGAAGTACGCGGCGCCTACAACGCGGTCAGCGTAAGCGGCGATCAGGTCGGCGATCTTTTGTACCATGGCCTAGGCGCCGGCCAAAAACCGACCGCATCGGCAGTCGTCGCCGATTTGATCGATACGGCCGTTGGGCGGACGGCACTTACGTTCCGTACGTTAAAGCTGTTTACCCGGCACAATCCTAACGTCGCCATTTGTCCGGCTGACCAAATTGTCGGGCGGTATTACTTCCGCTTTTTCGTCGACGATCGCCCCGGCGTCTTAGCCGAGATTGCCGCGATTTTGGGCGAACACCAAATTTCGATCGCCTCGGTCATTCAACACGAATCGGACGAAGCAGATGACAGCGCCATCGTTTCGCTGATCATCATGACTCATACGGCGACCGACGGCGACGCTGACGCCGCGCTAGAAGATATCGTTCGACTCGACAGCGTCCGAGCCGGCATTCGAAAACTTCGCGTCCAAGACTAATCACGAGTACACACGATGAAATACGCCATCATCATTCCGGACGGCTGCGCGGACGAACCCCAAGAGTCGCTCGATGGACGATCGCCGTTGGCCGCCGCCAATACGCCGAACATGGATGCGATCGTCGTCGCCGGAACAGTCGGCCGCGCAAATAACGTGCCTCCCCATTTGCCGGCGGGCAGCGACGTGGCGAACCTAAGCCTGCTCGGCTATAACCCGAACGAATATTTTACGGGTCGCGCACCGTTAGAAGCCGCCGCGCAAGGCATCGCGCTTGCGCCAGAAGATTGGGCGATTCGCTGCAATTTGGTGACGGTGCAAGACCAGACGATGCGTAGCTTTACCGCCGGTCATATCTCGAGCGAAGAAGCGGCCGAACTGCTGCAAGCCGCCCAAGAAGAACTGGGAAGCGATCTGCTTCAGTTCGTCCCCGGAGTCAGCTATCGCAACTTGCTGCTTTATCGGGGCGAAAAAAATCGCGCTCCCTTTTCGCCAGATACCCGAGCGACTCCGCCGCATGACTTGACCGACAAATCAGTCGCCGACGATTATCCGCGCGGTCCCGGTAGCGACCTGCTGGCGGAACTGATGAGCCGGACCGTCGAAATTTTTGCCGAGCACCCCGTCAACAAAAAGCGAATCGCCGCCGGCAAACCGCCCGCGACCAACGTGTGGCTATGGGGTATCGGCAAGCGTCCCGCGCTGAAACCGTTTCAAGAAGCGTATGGGCGTAGCGGCAAAATGATCACTGCGGTCGACCTGCTGCGCGGTTTAGCTTCGCTCGTCGGCTGGGATCGCATCGAGGTCCCCGGCGCCACCGGCTATACCGATACCGACTATGCCGCCAAAGGCGAATACGCGATTAACGCGATCCCCGAGACGGACATTATCTGCGTTCATGTCGAAGCGCCCGACGAAGCTTCGCACGAAGGGGACGCCGCGGCGAAAATTAAAGCCCTCGAAGAAATCGATCGCCACATCGTCGGACCGGTGCATGACGCGCTAAAACAGCAGGGAGATTATCGTATTTTGGTCACGCCTGACCATCCAACTCCTGTCCGGACGAAGACGCACAGTCACGGCTTCGTACCGCTCGCAATTTGCGGAACCGGCGTAACCGCCGACGAATACGCGACGTATGACGAGGAAAACGCCGGACGATCGGCGCTTTCGTTTGACGAAGGCTGGCGCATGATGCGTCACTTCCTCGACAGCTAAACCGTCGAACTCCGCTTTACTCTTGCCGAAAGGCCGAAACTCCATATGTCTCTAATCGTTCAAAAGTTCGGCGGCACCAGCGTCGCCGATTGCGACAAAATCGTCGCAGCCGCTCGCAAAGCGATCCGTGCGCAAAAAGAAGGTCACCAGGTCGTCATGGTGGTCAGCGCAATGGGAAAAAACACGGACGTCTTGGTTGATTTAGCTCGACAAATCAATGACCGTCCTCCTGCTCGCGAGATGGACATGCTCCTCTCGACAGGCGAACAAGTCAGCGTCGCATTAATGGCGATGGCGATTCACTCGCTAGGCGCTCAAGCGGTTAGCCTGACTGGCGCGCAAATTGGCATCCGTACCGACAGCACGCATACCAAAGCTCGGATCATCTCGATCGAAACCGAGCGAGTCAAAGAACTGCTGGCCGCCGGCAACATTGTGATCGCCGCCGGTTTTCAAGGTATCGACGAAAACCTGAACATCACTACGCTTGGCCGAGGCGGCAGCGACACTACGGCGGTGGCGCTCGCGGCGGTGCTTGACGCCGACGCTTGCGAAATCTACACCGACGTCGACGGCGTCTACACGACCGATCCGCGCAAACTGGCCGAAGCGCGCCGCGTGCTGCAAATCAGCTACGACGAGATGCTGGAACTTGCCAGCTTGGGCGCCGGCGTCATGCATAGTCGATCGGTCGAGTTTGCGAAAAAATTCGGCGTGCCGATCCACGTGCGCAGCAGCTTTACGGACAGCACCGGCACGATGATCGTCGATCAGCCTGAATCGCTCGCACGCCCAGTCAGCGGGGCTGCGATGACGAAAGACGAGGCTCGGATCACGATCGAAGGCGTCCCGGACGTCCCAGGCATCACGCACGAACTGTTTCACAGCATCGCCTCGAAGGCGATCTCCGTCGACATGGTGGTGCAAAACATCGGCGCCGACGGCCGTGCGAACATCTCGTTCACCGTACCGCGCGAAGAGCTTGACCAAACGCTCGACGCGGTCCGCAGCGCCGCCGATATTCTGCAATATTCGAACGTCGCGCACGACGAAGAAGTCTCGAAGATCTCGGTCGTCGGGCTCGGCATGGCCGAGCAATCAGGCGTCGCTGACCAGATGTTTCGCGTGTTAGCCGACGCCGGCATCAACATCCAAATGATTACGACCAGCGAAATCAAGATCTCGGTGCTGGTCTCGCGCGAAGACGCTAATCGGGCGTTGGCCGCGGTTCACTCCGGGTTCCTGCTTGATAAAACCCCTGAAGACGCTCCGCCGTCGGTCGCCGCCGTACCGCGCGACTGCGATCGGGACGCGGCTGAGATCGTCTCGCGTTTACGAACCATGGAAGACCTGACGATCGACAGCATTGTGCTCGACGATTCTCAATCGGTAATCGCGCTGCGACGAATTCCGGATCGCCCCGGCATCGCAGCACGCGTTTTTGAAGCGATCGCTTCCGCAGGCATTCTGGTCGATATGATCGTTCAGAACGTCGGCCGAGGCGATGCCGCCAATCTTAGCTTGACCGTCCCCAAACATGCCAGCGATCAGGCGTTGTTGGTCGCCAAGAAGATCGGCGACGAACTAGGCGCCGAAGAAATTTTGTGCAAAGAAGACGCCGCCAAACTATCCGTTTCCGGCATCGGATTGCGCAGTCATACCGGGGTCGGCATTCGCATGTTTCGCGCCCTCAGCGATTCTGGAATTAACGTCGAACTGATCAACACTTCGGAAGTCATGGTCAACGTCATCGTCGAAGGCAAACAGGGACAAGCCGGCCTCGATGCGCTCAACAAAGCGTTCGCTGACGTGATGTTAAACTAAGCGATCAAGCCAATCTGAAAAACAACGAAAAACGAGACGCAATACGCGTCTCGTTTTTTTCTAGGTACCTTCAAACGCTATCCTTAACGAATCACGTCTCCTGCGACGTCTAAGAGCTGCGAGTTTGGTACGGAATTGCCAAATCGATCATATTGGTCAAATGTCCAAACGACTCGCTTCGTTTTCGGCTCGATCTCGACTAATAGCGGTTGGCCAGGACCGGCGTGACAATTGCCGATAACGTAGTTGCCATTGGGCAACGCTTCAAGCGTCGTTACCCAAGCGAACGTAATGTCAGGCAGTTCGTTTTGCTGCAATCGCCAGACAATTTCTTTCTCGTGATTCACCTCGATGACACCGTGCCCGTTGCCGGTCGAGATTAACGTGTTGCCGTTTTTGAGCCGAATCGCGGCAAAACATTGATTGCCCCAAGCTTCGGGACCATGCCCGGCGGCGGGGCGTTTCCCAAATAACGGTACCGCATATTCCCAGACGATGTCGCCGGTTTCGCCGTCGTATTCGCGAACCTTTCCATCTCCTTCATGGCAAACCAGATAATTACCGCCATCCAGCTTGCGAACCAGTCGCGTGTCGCGATGAGGATGCGGATTATCGACGACCAATTTTGTTTGTTTTAATAGCTTTCCGTCACGATCTATTTCGATAATACGACCAACGCCTGATTCGGCGATCATCATCTTTCCGTCGTCTAACGGTTGAAACGAATGGACTTCGATCGGCTTACCGGAGTTTCCATTTTGATTAGCGCAATCATACGACCATACAATCTTCTTTTGCTGCGGATCGATCTCGACGATCTTCCGCATCTTCTGTTGAACGAAGATATGCCCGTCAGGCGTCACATGAATATCGTGAATGCCGCCAAAGGGCAACTCCCATTCAATCTTCCCCTCGGCGTCGACAATCGCAAGCTTGCCGTCACCTTGCGTGACTAAACGATGACCGGCAACAGCGGGAGCGGCGTAGAGGACGAATAATAACAGCGTTGCAAAGAGACGTAACATGACCGGGGCGACTCCAGAAACGAGGAAATAGAATACCCGTCATCGTAGCCCGACGATCACGCGAAACAACCCGCGCGCACCAGTTCATAAT
>JBITAD010000628.1:0-5833 GCA_044439945.1 Blastopirellula sp. JB062 | reverse complement strand
CGCCTGGCGATATCTCACGAATAGGCAAGATGTTACGGATAGCCGCGATCTAGCGCAGCGTTGCTTCGCGCGGCGTCGCAGCGTAGCATGGTTTGTTTGATTTTCGGTCCCTGCTGCTGATGGAACCCCGTATGAAGTCGCCTCGTGCTTTGACCGCGCTGCCAGTCTTTAACGAACGTCAAACCGTCCACTCGGTCTTGGACGAGGTCAATCGTTACAGCCGCGACGTCCTGGTGGTCGACGACGGTTCTTCGGACGGCACGGCCGAACTGCTCGCCCAACGCAACGACATTCAGGTCGTCACGCACGAAAAAAACCGGGGCTACGGCGCCGCATTAAAAACAGCCTTTGAATACGCGGCCGCCGAAAATTACGACGTGGTCGTCACCATCGACTGCGACGGACAGCACGAGCCGCAACGCATTCCGCGATTCGTCGCCGCTTGCCAAAATGTCGATATCGTCTCGGGCAGCCGCTATCTCAAACAATATCCCGGCGATAGCGAACCGCCCGCCCAGCGACGCTGGATCAATCAATTAATCACCGGCGAAATCAATCAACGGCTCGGTTTTCAGTTGACCGACGCGTTTTGCGGGTTCAAAACGTATCGCGTCGAAACGGTCAGCCAATTACCGGTGACCGAGTTCGGTTATGCGATGCCGCTCGAACTATGGGTTGAAGCGGCACGAGCCGGCTTAAGCGTGATCGAACTGCCGGTGCCGCTGGTCTACTTAGACGAAAAAAGATCGTTCGGCGGCGCGCTAGACGACGGCACGACCCGTCTCAATTACTATCATCTGGTGCTCGATCGAACGATGGCCCGCGGCGCTGTCGAACTGGATGACGCCGCCGTTTCTCTCGGCGGCTAAAGTCTCATAGAGCGGCACGCAGTCATGACGCCCGTCGAACTCGAGTATCGCCCCCTTCGCGCTCCGCAAAATCACGCGGCGGCTCTCGTTCAGCCGGCCGCCGCAGCGGCAATCAAAACCTTGGCGTCGCTTCCCGCCGCGTCCGATCGACCCTCAGTAGAAATTGGGGGCGTTTCGTTATCTGATCTTGCGCAACAGGCGCGGCGCAACTTGATCGAATCGGCGGCCCGTTATACGTTCGCCTATCGAGAGCCTTTTGAACTGCCGAGTGCGACGAGTCCGATCGTGATGGGCGGACATCAACCGGGACTGTTTCATCCTGGCGTCTGGTTCAAAAATTTTCTGCTCAATTCAGTCAGTCGCGCCGCCGGTGCGATTGCCGTCAACCTAATCGTCGACGCCGACGCGATCGCCAGCCCGACTATCTCAATCCCAGAACGGCAAGCCGACGGCGTTTGGCGCCAACATCGCGCGGCGTACGACGCCGCTTCGTCGCCGATCGCCTGGGAAGAGCGAACCGTGATCGATAGGGCCGTTTTTGATCAATTCGGCGAACGAACGGCCGATCGAATCAGCCCAATCGTCGGCAATCCGATTATCGCATCGCTTTGGCCCCGCGTTCTGCAAGCGGTCGACGCAACCGGCAACATCGGTCGTAGTTTCGCCCAAGCCAGGCATCAGCTCGAAGCCGCTTGGGGATTGCAAACCCTAGAGATACCGCTCAGTCTGGCATACTCAAGTCGGTCCTTCTTGCGATTCGCCGCACATCTTTGGCAAAACGCCTCGCGATTCGCCGCGATTTATAACGATGCGATCGACGAATATCGGCAACTGCATAAGATTCGCAGCGCCAATCATCCGGCCCCCCATCTAGCGAGCGAAGCGGACTTGGTCGAAACTCCTTTGTGGGTTTGGACCGCCAGCGATCCTCGCCGACGCGGGCTTTACGTCGGTCGAACGTCGGCCGGCGTGCGATTAACCGACCGCGGTTCGTTCGACGTAACGATCTCAAACGACGTCGACTCGGCGATCGACGCACTGCTAGAACTGGAGGAAGAAGTCCGCTTGCGGCCTCGCGCATTGCTGACGACGACGTACGCTCGGCTCGCACTCTCCGATCTCTTCATTCACGGCATCGGCGGCGCCAAGTACGATCAAGTCACCGACCTGATCATCGCTCGATTCTTCGGCGTCGCCCCGCCGCCGATCGTCGCGGCGACGGCGACCGTGCATCTGCCGATCGATCGCACGCCGTCTGCGACGAACGAAACGGCGCGAATCGCACGATTATTGCGAGATTTGCGATTCAACCCGGATCGCCACCTTGGCGATCTACGATCCGAACCTATTACGGAATTGATCGCCAAAAAACGGCGTTGGCTGGCGGAAACGTCGCCCCATCTTCAGGCCGAGCGGCATCGCGCCATTGAATGGGTCAATTTAGCGCTGCAGCCGGCCCTGGTTGAGCAGCGCGAATCGCTCGAACGCCAATTGACAAAAAGCAAGCGCGAAGCGCGCAACGACGCGATCGCCTTCTCGCGCGAATACGCGTTCAGTCTCTTCCCAGAAAAAAGTTTGCGCAGTTTGCTACTGGACCTGAGCGCCGCCGCCCCTTAAGTTATGGGAAAAGCTTAGCTGAACAAAGGGAATTGTCCGTTGCTTGAAGGGAGTCCAGCCCATGCGCGCGGTCCATGCCTCGCCTCTTCGTAAATCGATCGATTCTGCGAGCGGTCTCACTTCTCGCGCAGCTCAACTTGTCGTCGGCCGCGCGACGCAAGGAGACTCGTTTCCTATCTTCGAGATGATGCAACGATCGTTGTTGCGTCCCAGCGAAAACGAATTCCATATCGAGCAAGAGCGCCCCGGCTACGATCCAGGACAGCGTTTCGTCTGCCGGGCCGAAGATCAAATCGTCGGCCATGTACGGGTGATTCGCCGCAAAACGCGTCTGACCGATCGGATCGTCGCCACCTTGCATGTCGACGAACTGGCGACGGCGCCAGAGTATCGCGGACGCGGCATCGCAGCGCAATTGCTTCGCGAGGTTGACGCCGAGATGCAGCGCTGCGGCGCCGAATGCGCGGTTTACCGCACCGACTCGCCCGACTATCTGGCGCGTCGCGGTTGGACCCCGCTGTCAACGCAAACTCGCAGCCATGGCGACCCGGCGCAAATTTTGGCGAATTTGCCCCATTCGCTTCCAGATCGAAGCTGGAACGAGGAGGAGACAAGCCAAGATTCGCGACTCTCGATTCGTCTTTATCGTCAGGTTGAGTTCGCCAGATTGACCTCGCTGTACGAGCGTCGATTTAACGACCTGCTTGGCGCCGCGGTCCGCACGCAAGAGCAATGGCGTTGGCTGCTGGATCGCCGCGGCTTCCAGCAACTCTACGTCGCGATCGACGGCGGAAATAAAGTGGCGCTAGACGACGACTCGAAAATCGCCGGTTATGCGATGACCGGCGGCGACCAAGTGTTAGAGATGATTACCGCGCCCGGTCGAGACGACGTCGCCACCGCGCTGATGCGGCGGATTTGCGGCGACGCCCTAGAACGGGATCGACGCGTGCTTTATTATCACGCCCCCGCCGCCGATCCGTTGCACCGCGCGGTTCGCAGCGCTGCGCCGTCGCAGCGCCCCGTGACGAACTCGACCGTCATGGTCCGCTGGCGACATCCGCTACAATCGCTGGCCGAACATGCCGAGCGTTTTCGCACGAATCTCAAAAAAGCGGGTTATCCGCTGCCGTGCGATCTTGGTTTGCAAATCGAGGGAGAAAAACATGCGCTCCACTTTACCCAGCGCAGCAGTTCGCTAAGCGACGGCAAACTAGGGCGCAGTTTTTTGCGTTTGTCGCAAAACGACTTGGTTCGCCTGTTGTGCGGAGACTTGAACGTCGCCCGCGCGCTAGATCGGGGCGATTTGTTCGCATCGACCAAGATGGCGACCGAAACGGCCGCGACCGCCCTAAAGATGCCGACGCTCTGGTTTCCTCCGCTCGAAGATGCGGCGGCGATTTAACGCCCTGACAATCTGTCCGAAGATCGCGCAATAGCTCGTCTCGGTTTGTCGAAAGGGAAGATGGCGATGCCGTACGACGAACAACTCGCCTCCCGCGTGCGCGGGCTACTGCAACGCCGAAGCGGAGTCACCGAAAAAAAGATGTTCGGCGGCATCGCGTTTATGCTGCACGGCAACATGTGCGTCGGCATCTCGCACGGTTCGCTAATCGTGCGCATCGGCCCCGACGCCTACGAAGCGGCGCTGCAGGAAGATTACGTCAGCGAGTTCGATTTTACCGGCCGCCCAATGCGCGGGTGGATCGTCGTCGAAGAAGCGGGCCTGGTCCACTTCGCCGCCGTCAAAGACTGGACCGATCGCGCCGTCGACTTCGTCAAAACGTTACCGGCCAAATAAGCGGAACTGCTTTGCGTTCGCTCTTACTTTAAAATCGCCAGGGCTTTGCGCAACGCGTCCGCAAAGATCTCGACCTCTTCACGCGTGTTGTAAACGTAAAAACTGGCTCGTGCGCTTGAAGACGCCCCGTATCGAGCGTGCAGCGGCATCGCACAGTGGTGGCCGGCTCGGATTGCGACGCCGGCGGTATCGACCATCATGCCGACATCGCTGGGGCTGATCCCGTCGACCGTAAACGTAACGATCCCCGCTTTTTGCGCCGGCTCCGGTCCCCAGATTCGCAAGTCTGGAATGTCGGCCAGCAGTTGATGCGCATAGGCGGTCAACATTTGCTCGTGAGCGAGTACGTTGTCGAGGCCCAACGCTTCTAGATATTCGATCGCCGTCTTGAATGCGATCGCCGCGGTGATCGGCGGGGTTCCCGCTTCAAACTTGGCCGGCAGCGCCGCAGGCGTAAACTGGTCGATCGTCACCGTATTGATCATGCTGCCGCCGCCTAGAAACGGCGGCATCGCTTCCAGCAATCGCCGCTTGCCGTATAACACTCCCAGCCCCGACGGCCCCAACATCTTGTGCGCGCTAAGCGAGACGAAATCGGCGTCCCACGCAACCACGTCGATCGGCTTGTGAGGCGCCGCTTGCGCCGCATCGACCGACACCAGCGCCCCAACGGCATGCGCCTGGGCCGTAATCTCTTCGACCGGGTTAATCGTTCCCAGCACGTTCGATGCCGCTGAGACGGCGACCATTTTCGTCCGTTCGCTCAGCAAATCTGGCAAACGATCCATCGCCAACAATCCGTCGCTTGTGATCGGCAAGGCTTTGATCTGGGCGCCGGTCGCTTGAGCGACTTGCTGCCAAGGGACGAGATTTGAATGGTGCTCCATCTCGGTCACCAAGATCTCGTCGCCTGGAGTCAGATTCGCGCTGCCCCACGCGTGGGCGACCAGATTGATCGCCGAAGTCGTTCCATACGTAAAAATCAGCTCGCAACTTGATTGAGCGTTTAAGAAACGTTGCGCCGCGGCGCGAGACTCTTCGTACAGCGATGTCGACAGATTGCTTAGTTGGTGCCCGCCGCGGTGAACGTTGGCGTAATACTTCTCTTCGACGTCTCGAATCGCATCGATCACCTGTTGCGGACGTTGCGACGACGCTGCGTTGTCGAGATAAACGAGCGGCTTGCCGTGCACGGTTTGATGAAGAATCGGGAAATCGGCCCGGATCGCTGCGATATCTAGGGGATCGGCATGCTGCTGGGCAAGCGTCATAATATTTCTAACCTTTGGCACGTTAACGACTTCGGTCAACGTAGCTAGATTTGTAGGAGTCTGGCGATTTTTCGCACTGTTTTATGATTTTAAGAGCCCAAGTGCGAATCGACAACTCGTCTGCCTCGCCTACGCCCTCTTCGAAGTAAGGGCGCATTTCGTCGGCGCTAGGTTCGCCGGCTTGCGAAACGAAGCGTTCTAAGACGCCAATGCGACGGCGGCCGCTTCGTTTTCGGCCGTTTCAAACGGCGCTTTGGTATGGGGCGAATCCGAGA
>JBITAD010000627.1:0-5834 GCA_044439945.1 Blastopirellula sp. JB062 | reverse complement strand
GCGGCTTTGTCGAGACGTTTGACGGCGGCTTTCAGCTCGGTATCCATCACGCCGACATCGCCAGCGGCGATCGCGACACGGACTTTACGAATCTGGTGACGCAGCGCCGATTTGACGGCACGATTGCGGGCACGGCGTACTTCGTTTTGACGGAGGCGTTTTTTGGCGCTCTGAGTATTGGGCATAGATCTCGATTTCCCTAACGGGCGGCCCCCATCAGACCGTTCTGAAAGGCCGCATCTCTTACCGTGTACAAGGTGTTCTCAATGCGAAGCTACTTATCTTGCAACATTTTTCGCACCTTGTCTAGCCTTGAATCGACGTCGCGATAGGCCGGATCCAATTTTTTTAGACGCTTCAAGTAGGCTTTGGCGTCAATCAGCTCGCTGAGCCCTAACGCCAGCACGCCGGCACGATAAAGGAGCTGCTTCTGTCGCTCGGAACTTAAAGAGTCGCTGTAACTTAGGGCTTCTTCAAAGCATTCCATCGCCGTGTGATACTTCTTTTTCGCCTGCAGGCACTCTCCCTTGCCTAAATTGGCGATCGCGATCAATTTTTCGTCCCCTTCGATCACTTCGTCGAAGACCTGGATCGCTTCTTCGAGATTTCCGCCCCGTTTCAGTCGTAATCCGTATTCGTAAAGTTGCTTTTTATCTTCGGGGTGGCGTTCGGCACGGCGCTGATAGATTTCTAGTTCGATCCGGTTTAGCTCATCTTTTAAATCGTCGGCAAGCTTGCGACTTTCGGCCGTTTTTTCGACGTCGTACTGTTTTTCGGCCACTTCGTATCGATGCCGGGCCCGGTTGATACGAATATCTTCCAGCTTGCGGATAATCTGAATCGACTGCCCGATGGCGGACTGGGCTTTTTTCATTACCAGTTCGGCTTCGTGGTATTTGTCTTCTTGTTGCCACAAATCGGCCAGTTTCAGATAGTTCTCGATCTTTTCGGGGTAGTCGTCGATCACCCGATCTAAAATTTGCTTTTCATTCAGTTCGATGGCAACCTTCGGCTTTTCGACTTTTTCGGCCTGCGGATTCGCCTGCGGTCGAGGTCGCGGACGTTCGCCCGGGCGAACGTCGATCTTGTTGGTAATTGTCGGCAAACCTTGGCGCACGCGTTCTTTATCAAGCGTCAACTGCGAGATCATTTGATTCGCTTCTTGATCGCCGCGCGTTTTTTCGTTGACGAAATGCCAAACGGCGATCGCTTGATCAAATTGACCGACCCGGCCAAGATAGCGCGCGCAATGTCGGCGAACCTCGATATCGTTCGGCGAACCTTCGGTCGCATATTTCATGAACAACAGGCCGACTTCGTGGCATCGCAACTCTGCACAAGCGCTAACCATGGCGATCAGGGCCGTCGAACCCCAAGGATTCGACTTCAGCATGTCGACTCCCTGACCGATGACATCCAGCCAATTTTTGGCAGCCACCGCCTTCTTTAGACCGCGTCCGGAAAAAGCCGAGAAGATCGCCGCCGGCTTTTTCCCTTTAAATTTGCGTTCTAAATTGTCCATCATCGCTTCGGCGTAGATCAAATTCGCCGGATCCGACTTCACGCACTCGCCAAACAGACTATGGGCGTAGTCAAAGTCGTATTTTTGTTGTTTGGTCATGCCGGTCGCATGATCAAAGATCGATTGCAAGCGTTTTCGCTTGGCTGGCGTAATGTCGTAGACCGCCGAATCGGCGGTCGCGTTCTGCCCGTCCACGTCGCTAATTGTCCACTTCAGAAAAAAAACTGGTCCACGCCGACATCACCGCGACGACTCATTATTCTAGCTACAGCAAGGCGATCGTGCCAAGTTCTTAGCAAACAAGAAGTTGGCGGCTTGTGGAAGTCTTGCAATAGGGGTTCAATCGATAGCGAAACGCCACCTCTAGCATATTGAAATCGGAATGCCGAAAAATCCTACTTCATCCCTTGGTAAGGTCTCGCTGGTTGGCGCCGGCCCCGGCGACGCCGGCTTAATCACGGTCCGCGGCGTCGAACTGTTGGCGTCAGCCGATCTGGTTTTGTACGACTATTTGGCCAACCCCGCCCTGCTCCGGCACGTGCGCGCCGACGCTCAGCTTCATTGCTTGGGCCGCCACGGTCAAGGAAAACTGTGGACGCAACAAGAGATTAACCAAGCCCTGGTCGACGCCGCAATTTCCGGCAAGCAAGTCGTACGCCTGAAAAGCGGCGATCCGACCGTCTTCGCTCGGGCGGCGGACGAAATTGACGCGCTGCAATCCGGCGGCATTCCGTTTGAAATCGTTCCCGGCGTCACCACCGCTCTGGCGGCCGGCGCTTGCGCCGGCGTGCCGGTGACCGACGCTCGCTTCGCTTCGGCGGTGGCGCTGGTTACCGGACGCGAAAAACCGGGCAAGTCCGACGACTCGATCGACTACGCCGCGCTGGCGAAGTTTCCGGGCACTTTGGTCATGTACATGGGAGTCACTTCGGCGCCTATTTGGTCGGCCGCGTTGATCGCCGGCGGCAAATCGCCGGAGACGCCGTGCGCCATTATCCGGCGATGCAGTTGGCCCGATCAAGAAACCTTTCAATGTTCGCTGGGCGAGATTGCGACCTATCTTCATCCCGGCTCTAAGATCCGCCCCCCGGTGATCGTCGTGGTCGGAGAAGTCGCTCGCCAAGCGAGTGCGGTCAACTGGTTTCAGCAACGAGCGTTATTCGGACGGCGAATTCTCGTCACGCGGCCGCAACATCAAGCCGACGATTTGCGACAAACGCTGGCCGAGCTTGGCGCCGACGTCTATTTGCAGCCGGCCATTGAGATTTCGCCGCCGCGCGATTGGGCGCCGGTCGATCAAGCGATCCGCGATCTGCACCAGTATGACTGGCTCGTCTTTTCGAGCGCCAACGGCGTCCATGCTTTTCTGGGCCGCTTGTTCGCCCAAGGCGACGATTTGCGCGCCGTCGGCCATTTACGTCTCGCCGTTATCGGAACCGGTACCGCCGCCGCGTTGGCCGAATATCACCTAAAAGCCGATGTTGTTCCGGCCGAATATCGCGCCGAGTCGCTGGTCGATGCCCTGAAAGGGGAAGCCGACGGACAACAATTTCTGCTCCCTCGCGCAAGCCGCGGACGCGACGTTTTGCCCCAAGGCATCGTCTCCGCCGGAGGCGATGCGACCGAAATCGTCGTCTATCAAAGCGACGACTGCACGACGCTTTCGCCCGAGATCGTTGAAGCCTGGGAGCAGCGTCCGATGGACTACGTAATCGTCACCAGCAGCGCTATCGCTCGCGCGACGGTCGGCCTGCTCGGCGAACGCGCCCAACAGGCCAAATTTGTCAGCATTAGCCCAATCACGTCCGCCGCCTTGCGCGAAGTCGGCGTTGAGCCGGCGGTCGAAGCGAAAGTCTTTACGATGGACGGGATCGTCGCCGCGTTGCTCGAAAGCGTCAGCGACGAATTGCAACGCGACGACTAGCGCTGATAGATCGGCAAAAATCCGTAGTCGAGTTGCATCATAATCAAGTTGCACGAGGTCACGTAAATGGGGCCGACCGTCGTGTCGTCCCAAGCTCCGTCGCTGCGTTGCTTGCGAATAATTTCTGCGTAGAGACGATCGCGGAAGGCTTCCCAAAACTCGCGATCGCGAAACCCCTCGCGATAGACGACCTGGGCGTAATAGAGATACGTGTAGTGCCAATGGCTAAACGCTTGCTGTTGCGTTTGAATTTGGTGCAAATTGTCTTTGCAATAGCGAATCATCTTATCGACGATGTCGCCGCCGTACTCGCCCGCATTTTGCAAGCAACAAATCGACGCGGCGGTGATCGCCGGACGAGAAGTGCCCCGATTTTTTGAGCTATAAGAGATGCCGCCGTCCGGGTTTTGGCAGCTATAGATGTATTGCTTAGCGCGTTCGATCACTTCCGACGGTACGACGATGCCGGCGTTGCGACACCCACGCAAACCTTGCACTTGAGTGATGGTGGTCGAACCTTCGTCAAAATCGTTGCCGTCTTTGGCGCTAACGTATCCCCAGCCGCCTGAAGTGGTTTGGGCGGCTACCGTAAATTCGACCGCTTTGGTCAAAGTGCGAATCAGCTCTTCGCGACGATCTCCATCTTCTTCTTCGCCCAATACTTGCGACAGAAAAAGCATCGAGAACCCATGCCCATAGGTATAGCGATTGTCGGTTAGCGGATCGCCGATCAGGCCGTTATCGCGACGTTTGCTATAGATGAAATCGGTGACCCGGCGAATGTTCTTCGCGTAGGGGCCTTGGGTGGTGGTCGAACCGGACGCGATCAGCGCAGTGCCGGCCAGCGCCGCCATAGCGGTCGGATACGCTTGACTGGCCCAATGCCCCATGCGGGTTTGAGTACGGGCCACCCAATCAAGCCCTTTACGAGTCGCCGTGAGCCAGTTGGTCCGCAAAGCTTCGTCCGCCGCCAGCAGAGGCGTTCCTCCGGCGAGGCCCGCCGCAAGAGGCGCTCCGGCAGCGATCCAACGGAGCGCGGTTCGGCGATTTAATTCGTTTGTCATGTTTCTCTCCGGAAAGCGGCGGAACTTTCCTTTCACTTATTGTGGCTCACTGCGCGGCTTACGGCTATCTCTCCCTTTCGTCGCGGAACGCGGCAAGATAGTTCATTTCTCCGCCCAAGCCCGCAAAGTCGACCCATTCTCACCAAGCCTCCCCCTCGCCCTGAGAGGACGCACAACGAAATCGCTAATCCGCAAAATCGTCACGACCGATCGAGTAAAGAGCGATATCAGCCAACAGCGAGGAGAGACGAATGCGATTGGGGGGCACGTTAACCAACCGGCTAGTTATTACGATCGATCTCCACCTTTCGGCGCCATCGCGACAGTTCGCCCAGCATCGGCGCTTGCACGAAGTCGCTCGCAAATTGATCGATCGCTTGGCCGTGCATCAACTGCCAGCCACATTCGGGCTCTCTCGCCCTGGATACGGCCAGTTCGCTCATTGGATTTCTAGCCAACCGCAGCACGAAACGGCTCTCTTGCTGCATCCTTCCAGCGATTGGCTTCAATGGGGGGGACAAGGCTTGATCGACGAAATTCAACGCTTAGCCGGTCGTATGGTTCGCTCGGTCTTTGTGCCGGGCCCGCTTAGCCAAGCGCAGTCGCTTGCGTTGCATGCGGCCGGCGTATCGGCGATTCGCGGCAACGGGGGCACGCGACGGTCATGGCGTCATCAACAACTATCGCTCTTTGAGCCGAGCATTCAAGCCCCGTCGCTGTTGGGGCGTTTGACCGATTGGCTGCCTCAACGGTTTGATCTCGCTAAACCGAGTCAGCCGCAAGTATTACGAATTTGCGGCGAAACCGCGGCCCAATCAGGCGATTGGGCGACCAACCAGGCGATTCGCGCGATCGATCTCGCCGCACAATTCCGCGACCAAGGGGGCCAAGTCGAAACTTTGTACGATTGTGCCGGTCAAGCCGATCAAACCGCGTCGCAAATCGCCTAGCAAGCCAAGGGGCTTACTTGAGTTCGCGGAACGTCGTAAACGCAAGAAATGCGAGAATGGCCGAGCCGACGACAAACGCGATGTCCATCGTCATGCTGACCCCTTGAAATGGGACCCCAATCGCCAAATCGAGCGCAAACACCAAGAATATGAGAATGGAAATAGCCATTCCCGTGATTGTTAGCGCTTTCGGCATGCGGCGACTCCTGTTTGGCCCCTGCACAAACCTGGACAAATCACCCAGGCTTCCCAGACGGTGTAGTATAACTCACATCGCTCCGATGTCACCCTAGGCAATCGGAAAAGTCCTTGATCGCAACAACTTGCGGACAAAGATCCGGCATCGGGGAAGATGAGAAACGAGGATTATTGAT
>JBITAD010000626.1:2464-5862 GCA_044439945.1 Blastopirellula sp. JB062 | reverse complement strand
CAGAGCCATCACCCGGTCGACCATCTCGGAGACGCCTTGCGCGGTGATCGGCTCCCCGGTCGCAGGCGAGTAAGGCACACCCACCCTCGCCCAGAGCAGCCGCATATAATCGTAAATCTCGGTAACCGTCGCGACCGTGCTACGTGGGTTTTGGCTGCCGGCACGTTGGTCGATACAGATGGTCGGTTGCAGACCTTCGATGATATCGACATCCGGTCGCTCCATTTGGTCGAGAAACTGCCGCGCATAGACCGAAAGGCTTTCGATATATTGCCGCTGCCCTTCGGCGAACAGCGTATCAAGAGCCAAAGAACTTTTTCCGCTGCCGCTAGGTCCTGTGAAAACGATCAATTGATTTCGAGGAATATCGAGATCGACGTTTTTCAGGTTATGAACGCGGGCCCCGCGAATGCGAATGACATCGCTACGGTTTTCAGAGAGCTTATTATCCTCGCGATGCACTACGTCAGCTTTCGAGAAGAGAGGCGAGTACCGCCCTAACGGCGATAAAAGTGCGGTTACGAATCTTTTGAGACTAACACGTACGAACAGATCGTTCAATCGGCGAACCGCTTGCCACCCCACCTGTAGCGGGAGAAGAATTCAGCATGATCGAGAAGCTTCGCATCCTCAGTTCTTTGAATCGCCGCTGGATAGTGCGAGATAGAGAATCTTATTAAATACCGGTGAAACTAATTTGTTCATTTTCTGTTGTCATTATTATTTTGATCGGAGAGAATAGAACCCTCGCCTGATTCGTTACTCCCGCCTGCTTCTCAATTCCCTGGTGTATGAGAATGCCGAGTTCTTTTCGTTACTGGCATCTATTTCCCGTCTTTTTCTTCATGACTGGTTCTGCGGCAGCGGAAAAACCGATTGATTTTAATCGCGATATTCGGCAGCTTCTCACTAGCAATTGCTTCCATTGTCATGGACCTGATCCGGAATCGCGCGAAGCAGGCCTGCGTCTCGATCAGTTCGAAGCGGCGTCGACCGAGCTTGATAGCGGCATGATCGCAATCGTGCCGGGCAAACCGGAGGAGAGCGAACTGCTTGCTCGCTTAGAGGGCGACGACTTCGTTCGCATGCCGCCGCCCGAGTCTGGCAAACGGCTGACCGACGAAGAGATCGACTTGTTCCGCCGTTGGATCGCCGAAGGCGCCCAATATCAACGGCATTGGTCGTTCGAGCCGCCAACCCAGCGCGAGCCGCCGCAACCCCCAGGCGCCGAGTGGGCCCAAAACCCGATCGACCTTTTTCTGCTAGAGAAGCTGCACGAACGCCAGCTCGCCCCCGCCCCAGAAGCGGATCGCGCCACGTTACTGCGTCGCGTTTCGTTGGCAATCACCGGATTGCCTCCGACGATTGACGAGGTCGACGCCTTCGTGAATGACGCCGATCCTGACGCTTACGAGAAAGTCGTTGATCGGCTATTGGCTGATTCCGCCTACGGAGAACGTTGGGCGCGACCTTGGCTCGATATCGCTCGCTATGCCGATTCGGCCGGCTACGCCCAGGATCCGCAACGATCGATTTGGCAATACCGCGATTGGGTCATTCGCTCGCTGAACGCTAACCAGCCGTTCGACCAGTTTACGATCGAGCAACTGGCAGGCGACTTGCTGCCGGAACCGACCGAGTCTCAGTTAATCGCCACTGCGTTTCACCGTAACACCATGACCAATAGCGAAGGAGGAACCAACGACGAAGAGTTCCGTAACGCAGCCGTCGTTGATCGGGTGAATACCACGTTGCAGGCCTGGATGGGACTAACGATGGAATGCGCCCAATGTCATACGCATAAATATGATCCGATTACGCATGAAGAGTACTTTCGATTTTTCGCGATCTTTAATCAATCGGCCGACGCCGACCGAGGCGATGAAGCGCCTAACCACGACACCTGGAGCGAATCGCAATTAGCGAAAAAAAGCGATCTATCGGAGAAGCTAGAGAAGGCGAAAGCGGCGCTGAAGAAGCTTGAAGAACAGCCGAGCCCGACTCCTCCGCCTTTGCCGACTGGCCCCTTGGCGGCGCGCTTCGTACGGATAGAAAACCTGGGCGAAGATAAAATTTTATCGCTGGCCGAAGTTCAAGTGATCGTCGACGGCGAAAACATCGCCCCGCGCGGCGTCGCCAGCCAGGCCGGAGTCGCCTACGATGGCCCGGCGAGCCTGGCGATCGACGGCATCACGGATGGGCACTACTTCAACGCGAAAAGCACGACGCATACCGAAACCGGCGAAAACCCTTGGTGGGAACTTGACCTGAAATCCTCGGTCAATATCGAGCGGATTATCCTTTGGAATCGAACGGACGGCGAGTTGTTTACGCGGCTTGCCCCTTATCGCATCATCGCATTGAACGAGCGGCGCCAGCCGATTTGGGCCTATCACAGCGATACCCCGTTCGCGACGACCGTCGAATTTGCGTTGCCGAATGAAGGGAAAGACCTCGATGACGCAGCCAAGCAAGCGATCGCGCAATTCGCGTCTACGGCAAGTCAGCCCGTAACCGAAGCACATCAAGCTGAAATAAAGAAGCTAGAAAAACAGCTTGCCGCGATTCGTCCCATTAAAACGCCGATCATGCAAGAGCTTCCTCTCGAGAAACGGCGCGAAACGTTTATTCACATTCGTGGAAACTACCTATCGCATGGCGAGAAGGTCGAACCTGGCGTACTCGGCGAATTTCACTCGCTGCCTGCTGACGCTCAAGCCGATCGCCTTGGGGCGGCCAAATGGATCGTCGCTCGTGAAAACCCGCTTACGGCTCGGGTTGCGGTCAATCGCTTGTGGGAGCAACTCTTCGGCGTCGGTTTAGTCGAGACGAGCGAAGACTTCGGTTCGCAAGGCGAACTGCCGGTCAACCAGCCGCTGCTCGACTATCTGGCGGTCGACTTGATGGAACACGACTGGGACATGAAACGGTCAATAAAACAGATGGTCATGTCAGCAGCGTATCGCCAGGCGGCGATTGCGACCCCGCAAAAATTGGAGATTGACCCCGCCAATCGCCTAGTCAGTCGCGGCCCCCGTTTTCGTCTATCGGCCGAAATGGTCCGCGATTCGACGTTGGCGGCCAGCGGGCTGTTAAGTCGCAAAATGTATGGCCCGCCGGTGCGACCGATGCAACCGAAGATGGGAATGCGATCGGCGTTCGGCGGTTCGACCGACTGGGAAACAAGCGCCGGCGAAGACCAGTATCGTCGCGGCCTATATACCAAATGGCGTCGCACGACTCCTTACCCGTCGATGATGACGTTCGACGCTCCCAGTCGCGAAGTTTGCACGATACGGCGCATCGCTACCAATACGCCGCTTCAGGCGCTAGTCACGCTAAACGATCCGGTCTATGTCGAAGCCGCACAGGCCCTGGCGCGCCGCATCTATCAAGAG
>JBITAD010000626.1:0-2454 GCA_044439945.1 Blastopirellula sp. JB062 | reverse complement strand
GTCGAAGCGGCTCAAGCGCTAGCTCGGCGAATTGTCGCCGAAGGAGGCGATACCAGCGAAGCTCAAGTCGAGTACGGTTTTCGCGTTTGTTTGAGTCGCCGCCCAACAGCGACCGAGACGACCCGTTTGCTGCAACTGCTGGAACAAGCGACTACCGAGTATCGCGAGCAGCCAGAGCATGCGAAAACGTTGGCGACCGACCCGCTCGGCCCTTTGCCTGAAGGTGCGGATCCCGCCCAGTTGGCCGCCTGGACTTTGGTCAGCAACGTCCTGCTGAATCTCGACGAATTTTTATCACGCTAGATGTGATCTCGCTTTCCATTTCTACATGAACTACTGAACGGCGATATCGATGAATCCGCGACAACAGCAACTGCAATCGATCACGCGACGCCACTTTTTAAGCGCCCTGCAATTGGGCGTCGGCGGCATGGCGCTGGGCTCGCTCCTCGCGAACGAATCGCAAGCCGATGCAATCTCAGTCGATCCATCGCAGCCGATGTCGCCGCGGCAATCGCATTTCGCCCCCAAAGCGAAGTCGGTCATCTATTTGCATCTGGCTGGTTCTCCGCCCAACCTTGACTTGTTCGACTACAAGCCGCAGTTGGTTCGTCGCACTGGCCAAGATTGCCCGGCTGAATATTTCGCCGGCAAAGAATTCGCCTTTACGAAGGGGACGCCGAAGTTATTGGGGACGCCGCACAAGTTTCGCCAATGCGGAGAATCGGGCGCGTGGCTGTCAGACGCATTGGTCCACCTAGAAGACGTCGTTGACGACCTTTGTTTCATCAAGTCGATGAATACCGACCAATTCAATCACGCGCCGGCTGAACTGCTTCTCTATACCGGCTCGCCGCGACTCGGCCGGCCGTCGATGGGGTCTTGGGTGACCTACGGTCTCGGTTCGACGAATCAAAACTTGCCAGGCTTCGTAGTTCTCAACTCAGGCGGCTCCAATCCGAGCTCAGGCAAAAGCGCCTGGGGTAGCGGCTTTCTGCCCTCGGTCTTTCAAGGAGTGCAATGTCGCTCGCAGGGCGATCCGGTCCTCTATCTTTCAAATCCGAAAGGAATGCCGCGCGAAATCCGCCGCATGTCGCTTGATGCGATTCGCGATCTGAATCAAACCCAAGCCAACGTGATCGGCGATCCCGAAACCGAAACGCGCATCGCCCAATACGAGTTGGCGTACCGAATGCAAGCCTCGGCGCCGCGGACGATGGATCTTTCGCAAGAAACGACCGAAACGTTAGCCCAATACGACGCCCAGCCGGGCGACGGCAGTTTCGCTTCCAACTGCCTTCTAGCTCGACGCTTGGTTGAACAAGGAGTTCGCTTCGTGCAACTCTTTGATTGGGGGTGGGACTTTCACGGCACCAAGGCCAGCGAATCGCTGGGCGAGGGTCTTCGCACGAAAGCGAAACGCATTGATCAGCCGATCACAGCATTGATTAAAGACCTCAAGCAACGCGGGCTGCTCGATGATACGCTGGTGATTTGCGGCGGCGAATTTGGACGCACGCCATTTCGCGAAGGCCGAACCGCTGGCAGTAAAAACCTCGGCCGCGATCACTACCCTGATTGCTTCACGCTAATGATGGCCGGCGGCGGCGTGAAAGCCGGCATCAGCCATGGCGCGACGGATGAACTTGGTTTTCGCGTTACGGAAGACAAAGTCCACGTTCACGATCTGCAAGCGACCATTTTGCATCTCATGGGATTGAATCATCTAAAATTGACATATCCCTTTTCGGGTCGCGACTTCCGCTTGACTGACGTGCATGGCGAGATCGTAAACGAAATATTGGCGTAGCAAGCCGGAGCCAGGGTTCTAGAGCCGGTTTTTATGCGTCGCCTGCATCGCGTCCTTCGTCCGCGTTCTTCGCATCAGCAGGCTCAAATGCCAGCAAGGCCGACAATGCGATTGCAACAACCAAGGGCAACAAGGTCAGCGGATGAACGGGCGGCTGACCGGTAGCGGAAGACTCTGGTTGAATCGCTTCTAACGGCTCCCATCCATCAACCGTGTGACGCCACTGATCGGCCTTGCCAGGCAGGTCGGTCGACTCGGCGTTGGAATAATTCGCCGTGGGCAATACGGCGCCAGTCGCTAGCCAAAATAGCAACGGTAGCGTCAGGACGATTAAAAAGGTGCGTAGCACGGCGGATTTCCGCAAGGATCAAAACGGATGCAAACCAAGCGATATCGACATCTCAGAAAAGGCAATCTCCGTGCCTAAAAGCTCAACGTTGCAGTAACTTCCCACTGCGTAACGTCTTCGCGAAATTTCTCGCATCCTTGCCGCCTGGGCGCGTGGCGATTTCGCCACGTGCACGTTTCCTGAAAGCGACGCCTGAGCTTCCGATTATAACGCGCCCAAGCGGCATTTGCGATCTTTACCGCGGGGTATGAATCTTTCGCAATCGAACTTTTGCAGTTTGCTTGCTTGCCCCATA
>JBITAD010000625.1:3577-5890 GCA_044439945.1 Blastopirellula sp. JB062 | reverse complement strand
GAGTCGACAATAATCCGTTCCGAGCCGTATTGTTTGACGATTTCGACCATCCGTTGATTGCCCATCTTCGTTTTCGGATAGATGGTAAAAGCGGCCCAATACCCCCGATCGAGCACTTCTTTGGCGGTTTCTTCGTTATTATGATCGATGACCACCATGTGGGGAGCGACGCCGTGCTCTTCGATGATATCCATGCTACGGTAGGTTCCCCGCTTTTTATTGCGGTGGGGAGTATGGATCATCACTGGCAGATCCAGCTCTTTGGCCAAATCTAATTGCACGCGCAGCGCCCGTTCTTCGGCGGCGGTCATGTCGTCAAAACCAATTTCGCCGACCGCTACGACATTATCTTTCGCGAGAAATAGGGGCAGCATGTCGAGCACTTCTTCCGCCAAGCGTTCATTATTCGCTTCTTTGGCGTTCAAGCCGATTGTGCAGTAGTGCTTAATGCCGAACTGTGCGGCGCGAAAACGCTCCCAGCCGACCAGGCTCGAAAAATAGTCATGGTAGGCGCCGGCCGTGGTTCGCGGCTGACCAAGCCAAAAAGCAGGCTCGATCACCGCGACGATGCCTGCGTCGGCCATCCGCTCGTAGTCATCCGTCGTACGCGATGAGCAGTGAATGTGAGGATCGATGTAACGCATTCCAACTTTCCCTTCCGTTAATTCGCGTACGCCGCGGCGCAAACGCCGCTCCAAGTGATTTTGCCTTGAGCCAGTTGCGACGCGAGTTGCGGTCTCGTACGCAAGATTTCGTCCGCTTCATCCGTGGCGCTAGCAGCCAACGCCAAAGCGATCGCTTCCAACTCTACTTCAGTTCCTGACGAAAAAATCGCCGCCATGTCGTCTAGCGCCGTTTGATTAGCGAAAGGGCCGACCATGCGCCACAACTCGGGCGGAATCGGTCGCCCCGCGGCACGCCGCTCGTGGGCGTAATCGATCAGCATTTCGGCCAGCGCCGGATTGACTCGCCGATCGATCCCGACCATCAAGTCGAGCTCGGCCCCGATAAACAGCGCCTTCAGCACCATTTGGTTCCAGGCGGCCTCCGAAAAATTTTCTTCCGGAAACGGATTACGGTGCGCGATCGCCGAAAAAATAAACTGGACGTTCGTCCGAAGTCCGTCGATCGCACGATCGACAAGCAACTCGGGATGCGGCAAGATTGGAAGCGATTGAAACAAGGCGACCGATTCATTGAGTTCGGCGGCGTTAAACAATTTTTCGAGACATGCGAAATACGCCGCCGGATCTTCGCTGGGGATCGAGAGCGACAAGAGGGCGCGGGCGGCTTGATCGACCGTCCATTGCGACGGATCCCAGCCTGGACGTGCCGTCTCGGCCAGTTCTAGCTGCAACGCCGAGAGCTCTAACGGGCGTTTGCCGACTTTGCGAGGCGCTAGACCGAACGTCAGATAGAGCGCCGCGGCGTCGCCCGCTTGAACAGCGACGATGCGTTCGTCTAGCCACTGCAGCGCTGCGTCTTCGACCAGCGGTTCGAGCCAGCTTCGTAAGAGTCGAGCAGGGGTTGGCGGCGTCGGGTCGCGATTTTCGAAAAGCAACGTCATCTGCCTTTAAATACGATTTATTGCAATCTAATTTAGCCTAAGTCTTCGGCTTGGTCGGTGCAAGAACGTGAGCTTGGTTTCGATAGCCGATAGGGTTAACTGAGCAGTTGAGCCGCATCTTTGGCGAAATAGGTTAAGATGCCGTCGGCGCCAGCCCGTTTGAAAGCCAACAAGCTTTCCAGCATCGTTTTTTCGCGATCGAGCCAGCCGTTGGCGGCCGCCGCCGAGAGCATTGCGTATTCGCCGCTGACCTGATACGCGAACGTCGGGGCGCCGAATTCTTGTTTAACCCGCCGAATAATATCTAGATAAGGCATGCCCGGTTTGACCATGACCATGTCGGCGCCTTCGGCTAGATCGAGGGCGACTTCGCGAATTGCTTCGTCTGAGTTCGCTGGATCCATCTGATACGTCTTTTTGTCACCGGAACCTAAGTTTCCGGACGAACCGACCGCATCCCGAAAAGGACCGTAAAAAGCGGACGCATACTTGGCGGCGTACGCCATAATATGGACGTTCTCAAAGCCGGCTTGGTCCAAAGCGCGACGAATCTCGCCGATTCTGCCGTCCATCATGTCGCTAGGCGCGATGACGTCGCAGCCGGCTTGAGCTTGAACAACCGCTTGCCGGCAGAGCATCGCTACCGTTTCGTCGTTCGCCACGTAGCCGTCGCGTACCAGTCCGTCTTGCCCATGGCTCGAATAGGGGTCAAGCGCCACGTCGCAAAGCACGCCGATATTGGGATA
>JBITAD010000625.1:0-3567 GCA_044439945.1 Blastopirellula sp. JB062 | reverse complement strand
ATTGGGATACGCCTGCTTGATCGCCTTGACGGTTTGGCAAACCAAATTGTCCGGGTTCACGGCTTCTTCCGCTTCGACAGTTTTTAACGCGCTCGGAGTAGCCGGAAAAATAGCGATCACCGGGATGCCTAGCGATTCGGCCTGACCCGCCTGCTCGACGATCAGATCAATTGATAAGCGCTCGACCCCCGGCAGCGAATTGATAGGCGTTCGTAGGGCGTCGCCAGGTTGCACGAAAAGGGGCCAAATGAGATCGTCAACCGATAATTGATTCTCGCGAACCAAGCGACGAGACCAATCGAAACGGCGATTTCGGCGAAGTCGAGTTTGGGGAAAGCTGCCAAAAGAGCTAGACATAGGTAGGATCACCACTTTTCTGAGCGGCCGGTGGAGTACAATAACGAGAAGCGCGGCGGCTTCCGTAGCGCGCTGAGTCATTCCTAATTGTAACACCGGCATTGGCGGATTTTGGCGAATTGGAGTACCTGCGGGCACGCTGGCGAAAAAATCGCTAAAATAGCCGCTGGTTTTGATTTCGCTCGCCCCATGCAACCTCTTGCGGCTCGCAGCATCAAAACGAATAGCCGTTGTCTGCAAACTGCGGTCTGCGGTTAGGCGTTTGCTAGGCTCAGTACCGCCTGCGAACCAAACCTGTTGAAATTTTGCTCCTGCGATTTGAGAGATCTATGTCGACGAATCTCCCTTCCACCGACACGCCTGCTCCGAATTTGGCGACTGCGACGGCGACCAGACCGACTTCCCTCGACACGCGCGCCGGCACGTTGCCCGACGTCGCGACCGACGCCGCGCCCATGGTGCAAGGCGAATTGAATCGAGTCGGCATGTCAGGCATCGAAGTCGCAATTCGGTTGCGTGATCAAAACGGAGAAATGGTTCGCACGCCTGCCCGTGTCGACGCCTACGTCAGCTTAGACGATCCCGAAGTTAAAGGGATCCATATGTCGCGACTCTACCTTTGCCTGCAAAGCGCACTCGACGGCGAATTCGGCAGGCAGCAGATCGAAGCGATTTTGCGTCACTTTTTAGAAACGCATCACGAAATCAGCGCGACCGCTTATTTGCGGTTCAGTTTCGAGCATTTGATTCGCCGCGAATCGCTTCTCAGCGACCATTCGGCATGGCGCAGCTATCCGGTCGAGATCGAAGCCTGGTTAAACGGCGGCCAAGTCACCTATCGCGTGCATGTGCAATTGACCTACTCAAGCGCGTGCCCTTGTTCGGCCGCTTTGGCGCGGCAGCTATTGCAGCAGCAATTTGAAGAGCAATTTTATGGGCATCAATGGCTCTCGACCGCGACGGTCTTGAATTGGCTGGGCGCTAATTCGACGCTTATGGCAGTACCGCACAGTCAGCGCAGCCACGCCGATATTACGGTCGAACTTGGCCAGGGCCGCGATGACCTGCCGATTGACGAATTAATTTCGCGGACTGAAGCGTCTCTTAATACCGCGGTTCAAGCCGCCGTCAAACGAGCGGACGAACAAGAGTTCGCTCGTCTTAACGGCGAAAACTTGATGTTCTGCGAAGATGCGGCGCGGCGCCTGAAAAATGTCGTAGATGCGATGGAAGGAATTGTCGACTATCGCATTCAGGCTAGTCACCTAGAAAGCTTGCACCCCCACGACGCCGTCGCGATCGTCACGAAAGGTGTGACCGGCGGACTTACGGCCTAACGGATTACGCATTTCCAGTTTCTATAGACGGCGAACGGCGCATGACGGCTGCTGAAGACTCTCCTGACATTACCTTGCGGTCTGCGCAAGCCGAGGTCGACGCGTGGATTCAAACGATCGGCGTCCGCTATTTTTCGGAACTGACGAACTTGGCCCAACTGGTCGAAGAGGTCGGCGAGTTATCGCGTATCATGTCGCGAACTTACGGCGATCAAAGCTTTAAAGAGGGGGACCGCGGCGAACTCTCTGACGAGTTAGCCGACGTGCTGTTCGTACTGATCTGCATCGCCAATCAGACAGGCGTCGATTTGACGACGGCGCTCGAGAAAAACCTGGCGAAAAAAACGAATCGCGACGCCGAGCGTCACCTCAACAACCCAAAGTTACGCTGAGATGGCCGTGCCGCGAAAAAAAAATCGCCTTCGACAAATCGTCGGCGGGGCGCTGCTCGTCTTTATGGCGATTTTGATCGCCTGGCCGGCGATCGAGTTTTTCGTGCGGAGTTCGGCCTACAGCCGGCCAAGCGTCGCATTCGAAAGATTAGAGCGACTAGCGATGCTACGCACCTGGTTGATGAACCTGTTTGGTATCGGGTGGTTTTTTTGCGTGGGCGCCGTGATCGGCAGTTTTTTGAACGTCGTCGTTTGGCGTTTGCCGCGCGGCGCCTCGGTCGTAGACAAGCCGTCAAGCTGCCCTTTTTGCTGCACTAAAATTAACGCGCTTGATAACGTGCCGGTGATCGGTTGGATCAATTTGGAAGGCCGCTGCCGGGCATGTCGCTTGCCGATATCTTCACGCTATCCGTTGGTCGAAGCGACGATGGGGCTGATTTTCGTCATCTTGTTATTCGCCGAGTTGCTCTCTGGCGGGGCCAATTTGCCCGGCGTTCCGCTGACGACTGCACGCGGTTTCACCGGCGTCGTCTTTGAGGCCCGCTGGTCAATTTTGCGAGTTTACGCCTATCACGCCGCATTGTTTTGTTGGTTAGCGCCGTGGGCCCTAATCGCATGGGATCGACAGCGGATACCTAAATCGACCTTTGCGGTCGCCGCATTGGTCGGCTTGGGGGCGCCGCTGATTTGGCCAGGGCTGCACCCTCTCGCCGCGCTAGACGCCGGCTTGCCGCCGCGATGGGCGGAGTTGGCGACGGGATTAATTGGGGCGTTGGTCGGACTGGGCTTGGGGTTAGGCGTGCGTTGGTGCGAACAGCGAATGGAAGAAGACCGGTCTCGCGGATGGGCGTTGCCGACGATGCTGTGCATGATCGGCCTCTTTTTAGGGTGGCAGGCGGTCTTGACGATCACCGCGATCGCAATGCCGCCATACGCGATCATTTACTTTGTTCGCTTGCGACAAGGCAAGCTTCTTCGTCGCGGTTGCGCCGAGGGGGCGCTTGTCGCGGCCGCTTTGGCAGCTATCTGCTTGTGGAACGATTGGGCCGATCTCGTTTGGCTGCCGGGCGAAGCGTTTTCGGCGGTCGGTCTTTGCGTCGTTTTGCCGGCGTACGTCCTCAGCGTCGCGTTGATAGCGGGGGGAAGACGCTTGCCGCACGTCGACAAACGAAGGTTTCAACTTGTCGAGGCGGTTTCGCCTCCGCGGACTGAACCGATAGAATTCAATACGTAAATCGAAGTTTCGAGGGAGATCGAAAATGAGCTTAGTAATCATGCGGCGCATCAAGTTTTGCGCCGGACATCGACTGTATAAGCATGGCGGTAAGTGCGAATTTTTTCATGGCCATAACTACGTCGCTGATTTTTACGTCACCGCAGATCAGGTCGACACGGTCGGGCGCGTGATCGACTTCGCCGATCTGAAAGCGAAGTTCAAAGGTTGGCTCGACGAGAAATGGGATCACGGATTTCTGCTTTGC
>JBITAD010000624.1:0-23087 GCA_044439945.1 Blastopirellula sp. JB062 | reverse complement strand
CAAGTCATCATGCTGACCGGTTTGGTGACGCTATCGACGGTCTTAGACTCGATGCGATACGGCGCCGAAACCTGTTTATTCAAGCCGGTCAACGAGATCGAGCCATTATTGGAAGTTTTAGAAGCGGCCTTCGCCAAACATGGTCGGTGGTGGTCCGCGCTGCATGATCTGAAACAACGGCAACTTACCTAAACGAACGTCTCCCAGGCATCTTTCGACGAAATCGAAAAGGTCATGAGCGAACACGACGCAAATAACGATCTGCTGGCGGCATTCATCGACGAATCGATGCTTGCTATCCAAGATTTGCCGGTCTTGCTCAACGCATACAAACAAGATGCGGAGAATACCGAAGCGGTCCATTCCGTCTTTCGAACCGTTCATTCGATCAAAGGGAACGCCGGATTTTTTGGGCTTTCGGCGATCAAGAAGTTCGCCCACTCGCTCGAAAATACGCTTGATGAAGTCCGCAATCAAAAGACGCCGCTGACTGAAGATCTTTGCCGCGCGTTGATCGACGGCATCGATACCCTCGATCGATTGCTGCATGCCGTCGAAAGCCAAGAGTACGACGACCAACTGGGCGAGCAAGACCTGAAATTGTTAGAGCAGGTCGCTCTCTACTCGAAATCGACGCCGATTAGCGAAGACGCCGCCGCCGAGCAATTGCTTGCCAGTTTGCGAGAAATCGCCGACGAGATGACGGCGGCCGGCTTTCCCGAGTCGCTAAGTTGGGCCGAACGTTTGCGCGAATTGGGCGAACTATCAGCCCCGCCGCCCGAAGAGCGAAAGCTTGCGACGCCGACGGAGTTGGTCGAGTGCGAGTTTGAACTTGACGGAATCGCCCTGACGCAATCGATCCGCAAGTTGATCGAATTGTTCGTAACTGCCGAAACCGAACCGTTTGACGAAGCGCGTTCATCGGCCCTGCTCGAATCGCTAGCTGAACTCAAGTCGTGCGCTCGCAATGCGTCGCAAGCGTCTCTAGCGACGGCGTTTGAAGAGGCGGCTCGCAACTTCAAATCAATTTACGATAGCGGTATCGGCGTCGATGCGATGCTGTTAAGCATTATTTGGGAGCAACTGTCGCCGGCGTTAGAATCGCTCGTACCGCAGTCGGCCCCGCCGGCAGACCGACCGAACGTCGCCAGCGATCAAGCGACCGTCGAGAACGTCGCGACCGAAGAGGAGGGGGCGAAAGAAAAATCGAACGGCTCGAAGAAGACCCGCTTTTTACGGGTCAACGAAGCGAGCATCGACAACTTTTTAGACGACGTCTCGAGCTTGTTCATCACTTGCGAACGTCTCAAAGACATTCAAAGCCGAATGACCAACGCCGCCGGACGGCGCGAGTTGATCGAAGAGCTTCGCCAGGTCAACATTTCGTTCAGCCTGCAGGCCAATCGCTTGCAAAAAAGCGTCGTTTCGCTGCGTCGGGTGCCAATACGCGGGATGTTCTCGAAGTTTCCGCGAATGGCGCGCACTTTGGCCAGCAGCCTAGAGAAAAAGCTCGACGTTCATCTGGCCGGCGAAGAGTTAGAAGTCGACAAGTCTTTGCTGGAAGAGTTGGACGCGCCGCTGACGCACATGATTCGTAACGTCGCCGACCATGCGTTGGAATTGCCGGCCGAGCGAATCGCGCGCGGTTTGAACGAAGTCGGCAATTTGTGGCTCTCGGCCGAGATGACTCGCTCGCATGTTTTGATTCATGTCCGCGACGACGGCCGCGGGATCGATCCGAATCGGTTGCGTCGCAAAGCGGCGCAAAGCGGCGCCATTTCCGAAGTTCAAGCCGAGCGGATGTCGGACCAGGAAGCGATTGAATTGATCTTTCATCCTGGCTTGTCGACCGCCGAGCAAGTGACCGAAATCTCAGGTCGCGGGGTCGGCATGGACGTCGTCCGCACGATGGTGCAAGACAACGGCGGAGAGATTCGGGTCGAATCCCAATTGGGCGTCGGCACGCACTTCACCATCGAGATTCCGATTCGACAAGCGGTCTTAGTCATGGACGGCCTATTGATCCATGAAGGCGAAGAACGTTTCGTCGTGCCGTTCGAGTCGATCCGCGAAGTGCTCGATTTGCCAAGCGACGAAGTGAAGACCGCCGGCGGCATGCCGGTGGTGACGTTACGCGGCACGACGTACGCCGCCATCTCGCTGGCCGAAACGCTTGACATCGCCGAGCGATCGCCCGGCCAAGACCGGCGCGTCGCGGCGGTGCTGCTGACCACCAAGCAAGGCGAAGCCTGCCTGTTGATCGACCGAGTGATCGGCAAGCGAAAAGTGGTGGTCAACAGTTTGCAAAATATCTTGCCCGACGTCCGTGCGATCGGCGGCGTGGCCCAGCTAGGCGGCGGCGAGTTGGCGTTGGTCTTGTCAGCCAACGAGATCATTCGCGCCCAACGGAGATAACGCCGCCAGGTTCGTTCCATAAAAAAAGCCGCCGGCTGACAGGGCCGGCGACTCGTAGGAATTGCGATTTTGCGATCGTTTACAAGTAGCGGTTAAACAAGTTTTCGAGCATTTCTTGGCGTCCGCTGGCGTTGGCGGCCGCTTCTCCTTTGTCGAGCATATATTTTTCCAGCGACTTGAGGTCATGCTTGCCCGCTTCGATCTCGGCGCCGACGCCGTCGCTCCAACTGCCGTAACGAAGTTGCGTGAACTTTTCGAATTCGCCTTCGGCTCGAATCGCCGCGGCGACCTTCAACCCTTTGGCGAACGCGTCCATGCCGCCGACATGGGCGTAGAACAGATCGATCGGCTCGAAGCTTTCGCGGCGAACTTTGGCGTCAAAGTTGACTCCGCCCGAGCCGAGGCCGCCATATTTTAAGATCGACAGCATCACCTCGGTCGTCAGATAGTAATTGGTCGGAAACTGGTCAGTATCCCAACCCAACAACAAGTCGCCGGTGTTGGCGTCGATCGATCCGAGAATGCCGTTCATGCCGGCGTATTCCAACTCGTGCTGCATCGTATGCGCCGCGAGGGTCGCGTGATTGGTCTCTAGGTTCAACTTGAAATGTTGATCGAGATCATACTTTTGCAGAAAGGCGTAACAGTTGGCCGAGTCGAAATCGTATTGATGTTTGGTCGGTTCTTTCGGCTTCGGCTCGATCAAAAACTGACCTTCAAAACCGATCTCCTTGGCGTAGTCGACCGCCATGTGAAAGAACTTGGCCAAGTGATCCAGTTCTCGTTTCATGTCGGTATTCAGGAGGTTTTGATAACCTTCGCGACCGCCCCAAAAGACATAGTTTTCGCCCCCGAGCGCTTGGGTCACTTCCAGGCATTTTTTGACTTGTGACGCGGCGAAAGCGAACACGTCGGCGTTGCAACTCGTGGCGGCGCCATGCATGTAGCGAGGATGGCTGAACAGATTGGCCGTTCCCCATAACAACTTGATGCCGGTTCGCTCTTGCTCTTCCTTCAGCGCGGCGGCGACGGCGTCGAAGATTTTATTGGTTTCGCGTAGCGAAGCTCCTTCGGGCGAGACGTCGCGATCATGAAAAGCGTAGTACGGCGCACCGAGTTTTTCGATGAATTCAAACGCGACGCGTACCCGATTGACGGCGTTTTCGGTCGAATCGCTGCCGTCGTCCCAAGGTCGAACGGCCGTGCCCGGACCGAACGGGTCGGCGCCGGAGCCGCGGAACGTATGCCAATAGACGACGCTAAATCGCAAGTGATCGCGCATCGTTTTGCCTTCGACCACTTCGTCGGGGTCGTACCAACGATACGCCAACGGATTTTTGGAATCAGGACCTTCGTATTGAATCTTGTCGACTTCGGGAAACGCTGCCATGTCGGTTCTTCGGTTCAAGTGGTGCGGAGGATTGAAGGGGGACGCTCTGCGGCCGAGGCGAGGGGCGCAAGAATCCTTTTCCCAAAAAATGGGCAAAGTGAAAGTGGGCATCATAAAGCGCGAACTAGAGGCAGACAACCGACGAGATTCGCACTGCGGCTAGATATTGGACGAATCGACCAAAAATCGACGTTACGTCCGACCTGACGAGAACTTGGCGAGTAACCAATCTCCCCATTGCGAAGATATTTGAGCGACCGCGAACAAAATCCGCGCCTTGGCCGGCACGACTAGCTCGGTTTGCCGACGCTGGCACGCTTGCAAGATGCGCGCGGCCAGCGCTTGCGGATCGATCGTTTTCACTTTCACTCCGCCGCCGGGGCGGCGCGCTTCGGCCGGCAAGTCGTCGGCCTGATCGTCGTAGCGGTTGCCGGCGTCGTCGCGCGTGAGCGGGCCAGGGCAGACCAAAAGAACGTGAACGCCGTCGTCGACCAGTTCCAAACGCAACTGGTGCGTAAACCCGGCCAGACCGAACTTCGTCGTCGCATAAGGCCCCAAAAACCGAGCGGCGCTTTTTGACGCGAGCGAACCGATGTTGACGATATGCCCTTTTTGGCGGACCAAGAGCGGAGCGAAAGTTTGAACGCAACGAATCGCCGTGATGACGTTCAGTTCCCATTGTCGGCGAAAGTCGGCCAAGGGGGTTTCGAGCAACTTGCCGCGCGACGAGACGCCGACGTTGTTCACCAGCAGATCGAGACGCCCGAACCGGGCGGCGATCTCTTTTTCCAATTGGGCGACCGCTTCGTCCGAGGCGACGTCGGCCGCCATGGGGACCGCTTCGCCGGGCAAATCGGCCAGAGTTCGGGCTGCGGCGTCGAGCCCCGCTTGGTCGCGCGCGGTCAGGATAACCGTCGCCCCTTGGCTGACAAGTTGGCGTGCGATCGCCAGCCCGAGTCCGCGCGAGGCGCCGGTGACCAGCGCCGTTTTTTCGTTCCAGTAGGTCATTCAGACGATATTCATGCGAAAGGAGTAACGAAAGCGATTCGCGCCAGCGTCGGCGATCAAGTCGAGAACCTTCGCGATGATAACGAAAAAGCCTCGGCGGACAATTGCCCGCCGAGGCCCGGGGTGTTGCGAGAACGGGGCGTTCTCTCACTACGCAGTGACTTCGTATCCCTTGCGGGCTTCGCGTGCGAGCCAGCGATTGGCGTCGTCGTCGCCGACGATTTGCTCGGTTTTTTCATCCCAACGGATGGTACGATCGAGCCGCAAAGCGATGTTGGCCAAGTGACAGGTCGTCATCGCCCGGTGGTGCGAGTAGACGTCGGAAATCGGATCTTTGCGAAGTTTGACGCATTCGAAGAAGTTCGCCATGTGGGCGTTGCCGCCGGCGGGCGTCATCCCTTTGTAAACCTTTTGAATCGCGTCTTCGGGCAGCGGATTGTCTTTCAGTTCTTCGACCGGAGCGCCGACCAACTTGCCGCGATTGACCATGAAACGGCCCTTGGTTCCTTCAAACATGATTCCGTTGCCGAAGCCCAAGTCGTTGCATTCGTTTCGAATGGCGACTTCGATATCGCCGGGGTAAAGGGCGCGCACGTTGAACGCGGTCGCAGTGTTATAGCGATCCGCTTGCGTCGGCATGCCGTCTTGATACGGAGTCGGGAACTTCGCCATGACCGGCTCAAGACTGACCGGGCCGCCGACATTCTGTTGATCGAGACCCCATTGGGCGACGTCGACGTGATGCGCGCCCCAGTCGGTCATTTTTCCCCCCGAGTATTCGTACCACCAACGAAATTCGTAATGGCAACGCGATTTGCCGTGTCGTCCGCCCGACGAAAATCGATAGTCGACCAGCGGCGCTTGTCCGAGCCATTTTTCCCAGTTCAGATGCTTCGGGACGTCGGCGACCGGAATTGGGCCGCTTTCGGGCGCGCCGCCGATGGCGACGTGAACCTTTTGAATCTCGCCGATACGGCCTTGTTGAATCATCGCCACCGCGGTCAAAAAGCGTTGGCCCATTTCGCTTCGTTGTTGCGTTCCGACTTGAAAGACGCGGCCGGTCTCTTTGGCGACTTGGCAGATTTTTTTGCCTTCGTCAATGGTCAACGTCAACGGCTTTTCGCAATAAACGTCTTTGCCCGCTTTCATCGCTTCAATGGCGATTTTCGAGTGCCAATGGTCAGGCGTCACGATCGTGACGATGTCGATATCTTTCCGATCCAAAATCTTTTGATAGTCTTCGTAGACGTCGACCTTTCGCTCGCGTCCTTTCTTTTTGTTTTCGTCTTCGCAGCGTTTGCGACCTTTTTCGGCATGCTGGGCGTCGACGTCGCAAACCGCGACGACGTCGCCAAACTTCATCGCGTTCGCGCCGACCGCATTCCAGCGGTCGCCGGTGCCAATGCAACCGATCAGCGGGCGATCATTGGCCGACTCCGCTTTCTGCTCGTCCGCAAGCGCACGCGCCCCGGAAAAGTAGGAAGGGACGGCGATGCCGGCGGCGGCGATAGCGCTGGTTTTCAGAAATTGACGACGATCGGATGAACGAATCGGATTCACAGAGCGAATCTCCTCGGATGATAGCGGAATGAAATGCTGACGAGAGGGAGAGGTTTGTCCTGGCGAACGACCGCAACTAGGGAAAGGACTTCTCGTTTGTTTGCGCATTTATGGCGTTCAATTTGCTAAGTCTATCCGTTCTGCGACCTGCAAGCTAGTTTTTCGGAGCATAAATCGAGCGAAATTTTCCGCAAAAATTTCAATTCGCGTAGAGCATCCTCTTTGGAAGGTGAAGCGTTTTTCATATTTCCACATCGCACGTCGGCGATCGGCCGCGATGGAGAAACGGTGCGCGTTAACGACTGGACAATGAAAGCCTAGTTTCCGTTAATAGCCGGCAAGTGTAAAAAGACGCCGTTTTTCCGATAAAGAGGGGGGTTATGGGGGCGTGAACCGTCGCTATCCCTAGTCGTCACTCTCGCTGGAATGAACTAGAGTAAATCGGATTGTTAGAAATCGATTTTGCATGAAGAAGGTTGGCGCTTATGTCCCCAGCTCGCTTACTCCCCCAACGTGCTCGTACCAAGATCGTGGCGACGGTCGGTCCCGCGTGTAATACGCCAGAGATGTTGGAGCAAATGATTTTGGCCGGCGTCGACGTATTTCGCTTGAATCTGGCGCACGGCGAGTTGACGGAACATTCGCGCGTGGCCACCACGATTCGCGAGATTAGCGAACGTTTGAAACGCCCGGTCGCGACGTTGGCCGACCTTTCAGGGCCGAAAATTCGTCTCGGCACGTTGGTGCAAGATCCGATTTATTGCGTCGAAGAGCAAATCTTTCGCTTCATACGGGGCGACGTCGCCACCGAGCCGACTGAGCTGGTCAGCAACTACGAGCCTTTGATCGACGAGGTTGAAGTCGGCGACGACGTCATGTTGGCCGACGGTACGATCACCATGGAAGTGGTCGAGAAAACGGCCGATTCCGTGTCGTGCGTCGTCGTCGCCGGGGGCATCTTGCGCAGTCGACAGGGGATCAACCTGCCGGGTACCAAACTAGGCGTCGAGACGATCACGCCGCGCGATCGCGAGCATGTGCGTTGGGCCGCCGAGACCGATCTTGATTACGTCAGTCTCAGCTTCGTTCGCGAAGCGGACGACATTCGCCAATTGCGCGACCTGCTGCAAGCCCACGAGTCTCGAGCGATGGTGATCGCCAAAATCGAAAAACGCGAAGCGCTCGAAAACCTGGAAGAGATCGTCGAAGTCTCGAACGGGGTAATGGTCGCTCGCGGCGATCTCGGCGTCGAAATCGACGTGGCCGAGGTTGCGGCGGCACAAAAGAAGATTGTCAAAACCTGCACGCGGATCGGGCGTCCCGTCATTGTGGCGACTCAGATGCTTGACAGCATGACGAAAAATTCGCGTCCGACCCGCGCCGAAGCGACCGACGTGGCTAACGCCATTTTGGACGGCGCCGACGCCTGCATGTTGTCGCAAGAGACGGCGGTGGGCGAGCATCCGGTGACCGTGATCAAGATGATGAATCGGATCATGTTGGCGACCGAAAAGATGCTGTGCGACGATCTTTCGATCGCGTCGCGTAACGAAGAGATCGGCCTGGTTCATCCGGTAACGCAAGCGGTCGTTTCAGGCGCGACTCGCACGGCCGATTTGTTGAACGCCAAACTGATGGTCATGGCGACGCGCACCGGCGGCACCGCGTTGACCAAAGCGAAGATTCGAGATTGCATCGCCACGATCGGTGTCAGCGATTCGAAGGCGGCGCTGCGGCGGATGTGTCTTTATTGGGGCATCATTCCGGTCGACGGCGCTCCGGTGCATAACGGCATTCAACTGCGTCGTTTCGTCGATAAGTGGGGCTTTGACGCCGGTTTGCTCAAGCCGAACGATCGAGTCATTTTCGTCACCGGCGGCGGCATCATGCAGGCTGCCGAATATATCGTGGTGGTGCATAAGGTCGAGCCGCCGGAAGGTTACGTCAACGACGCGATCGACGATTAGTCGGGCGGCTCGCGTGTCGCATCGCTTGGCGCCAACTTTGAAATAGCTGCCAAACGAAGTGAAAAACGGAGAAGCCGCCGATTCCGCCTAGCACCGCGCCGCTGGCCAAACAAACGGCGAAAACGGCCGGCGCCAAGTATTCTTGCGGCGCCCACGCTTGGCCGGCGTAGACCCCTGCGATAGCGCCCAAGATCGCCGAAACGAGGGTGACGGCGTATCCGATGCGATTGACGCGAGTCGTTTCGCCCAATTGCATGCGAGGGGCGAACTCATCCTCGCCGAGCGGATCTTCCAGCGCGGCGGCCGATTCGGGCGGCGGCGATCTACGCCGTTTCAAACGGCTGCCGATGTAGTTGCCGGCCACATGGGCCAACACCGACAGGGCGAATAAGACGAGTCCCGCCGAAGCGATCGGACTGACCCACCGCATTATCGCCAATGCCGCGCCAAGCAGTGCAAAGACGATCGCTAAGCCGCGAAGCGTGAACCGCGGCGGCGGCAGATCGGGCTCGGGGTCGGTGGCGGAGTCTGGAGGCGTGCGAGGAAGAGTCACGCGACGATGCCTTGCGACGTTAGGGCCGAGAGCGGATCAGCGATTGCCGCCAGCGACCTTCGCGGGCGACGTCGGCGGAGTTGCCGCTGTCGAACATCTTACCGTTTGGCGCGGTCAGAGCGATGATTTTGATCGTACAAGCCGCAGAATCGCAGATTCGACGAACAATTGTCGCTGGCCTGCGTCGTATAATTGTAAGGTCTTGCGGCATAGCGATTTTCGTCGCCGCATGGCGTGAGAGGAGGCAAGGGAAAAATGTGGACCCTCATTATTTTGGGCGGCATCTTCGTTGTTGCCCTGGGCCTAACGGCGTACGACCTCTGGCAGACGAAACATGCCATTTTGCGAAATTTTCCGATCATCGGCCATTTCCGCTATTGGCTAGAAGCGATCGGCCCCGAGCTGCGTCAATATATTGTGACCAGCAACAACGAAGAGCGTCCGTTTAGTCGCGATCAGCGGACTTGGGTTTACGCATCGTCGAAGCGAGAAAACAACTACTTTGGGTTCGGTACCGATGACGATCTGGAGTCGTCGACCAATCATCTGATCGTCAAGCACGCCGCGTTTCCGATTCACGATCCGCACCCTGGCGAAGCGGAGTTCGATCAAGAATTTCGCATTCCTTGCGCCAAAGTGATGGGCGCCTATCGCGGGCGTCGTTTGGCGTTTCGCCCCAAAAGCGTGGTCAACGTCTCCGGCATGAGCTTCGGCTCGCTCAGCGGGCCGGCGATCGAAGCGTTGAATATCGGCAGCAAACTGGCCGGATGCTGGCATAACGTCGGCGAAGGGGGGATCAGCCCTTATCACCAACGGGGCGGCGATTTGATGCTGCAAATTGGCACCGGCTATTTCGGCTGCCGCGATTCGCAAGGCCGTTTTGATTTAGGCAAATTCAAAGAAACGGTCGCCGCCAATCCGGTCCGCGCGGTCGAAATCAAATTGAGCCAAGGCGCCAAACCGGGAGTCGGCGGGTTTTTGCCGGCCGCCAAGATCACGGAAGAAATCTCGCGAATCCGCGGTATTCCGCGCGGTCGAGATTGCGCGAGTCCGTCGAATCATTCCGCTTTTCGCAATGTTGACGAGATGCTCGACTTCGTCGAACTTCTGGCCGACAAGTCTGGCGTGCCGGTCGGCATCAAGTCGGCGGTCGGCGAATTGCCGTTTTGGACCGAGCTTGCCGAATCGATGGCCCGCACCCATCGCGGGGTCGACTTTATCACCATTGACGGCGGCGAAGGCGGGACCGGCGCTGCGCCGCTGGTTTTCGCCGATCATGTTGCGTTGCCGTTCAAGATTGGGTTCGGACGCGTTTATCGCGAGTTCGTCAAGTTCGACATGCATCATCACGTCGTGTTTAACGGATCAGGCAAGTTAGGATTTCCTGAAACCGGGCTGTTTGCGATGGCTTTGGGATGCGACACGATCTCGGTCGCTCGCGAGGCGATGTTGGCGATCGGCTGCATCCAGGCGCAGCGGTGCCATACGGGACACTGCCCAGCCGGAGTGGCCACGCAACATTGGTGGTTGAAACGCGGGCTCGATCCAACGCTCAAGTCGTTTCGGGTGGCCAATTACGTCGCGACCTTGCGCAAAGAGTTGTTGCGACTGAGTCGCGCGTGCGGCGCGGTGCATCCGGCCTTGGTGACGCTCGATCATTTTGACGTGCTCGACGATCGCTTGCAGGCGCTGCCTGCGACCTCGTTGTTTGACCATCGGGCCGAATGGGGTTTGCCTTCGGCGGAAGATCAAGAGACGATTCGCCAGATTATGACCGCCCCGCTGGCGCAGCGAGATTCGCTCTCAAGCGGATGCGGACCGCGACGCACGGGCTTCGTCTCGGCGAACTGACGCCGGTTGCGTCAGCTTCGGCCCATGCGAAGCTTGTTGCGGATTTTGCTCGCGTTGCGCCGCCGAGGAGCGTAGATTGAACCGTTCCGCCCCTTCGGCTTCTCGGACGGTCTTGTGCAAGCGTCTTCTTCGGATACGCCCAACCGGCGTCGAATTGAGCTGAATCAACCTTTGACGTTGATTGCGGCGGCGTTATGCGCGGGCATAACGCTTGACCGTGGGATGGCGTTGGGCGGCACGGCGGCGACGGCATGCTGCTTTACGGCCCTTGCGGCGTGGCTCGCCTGCTGGCGGCAACGGTGGGAAACCGCCGGATCATGTTGCGTGTTGTTAGCGATCGCCGCTTGCGGCGCTCGCATGCACGACGCCGCTTGGAACCGTTTTTCGAGCGATGATATCGGGCTGCGGGTGGGGGCGAACTCGGCGCCGATCGCCGTCGAAGCGTTCGCCGTCGACTATCCGCTTGCCCTGGCGGCCGAGCCGCCGAGCCCGCTGCAAACTTTTCAGCAAGCCGAGGCGGTTCGCTTGCCGTTGCAACTTGCCGCAGTGCGAGACGGACGCCGGTGGCGCCGCGCCGTAGGGCGGGCGTCGTTGTGGGTGCAAGCCGACGCGTTAGACGTGCGGCCTGGAGATCGGCTGCGCGTTTATTGTCAGGCGAGACGGATCGAGCCGCCGGCGAACCCCGGCGAGTTCGACTTTGCCGCGCATGCCAGAGCCGATCGCACGTTAGTGACGCTGCGAACCAGTTTTGCCGAATGCGTCGAGCGTCGGGGAGAACGGCGCGCTTCGTGGCTCTCAAAGATCGCGGAGGTGCGTCGACAAGTCGCTGCGATCTTATCGGCTCGTTTATCGCCGCAGGTTTCTCCGCTGGCGTCGGCCTTGTTGTTGGGAAATCGGGCTGGGGTTGATCGCCGATTGTCCGCAGAGTTCCGGCAGACGGGGCTCGTTCATTTGTTGGCGATTTCCGGCTTGCACTTAGGCGTATTGCTGCTTGCGGTTTACTGCGTATTGCGGGTTTGCCTGTTTTCGCCCAAGACGATCGCCGCCTGCGTGATCGCGTTCGCCGTCGCCTACATGCTGTTGGTCGATATGCGTCCGCCTGTGGTGCGCGCGACGGTGTTGGCGGTCGTGTTCGCTTGGGGCTTGTTGTCGGAGAGACGCGTCTTGCCGTGGAATAAGTTGGCTGCGGCGTTGCTGTTGGTGGTCGGCTGGAACCCCGCCGATCTCTTTCGGGTAGGGCCGCAGTTGTCGTTTTTAGCCGTCGCCGTCTTAATCTGGATTGCGCCGTTGATGACCGGGCGCGATCTTCAGCCGCTCGATCGCTTGATCGCCGAAACGCGTCCTTGGTACGTTCGTCTGATGCGCTACGGATGGTCGAAAACTTGGGCGGCGTATGTCGCCAGCTTGGCGGTTTGGTTGGCGGCCATGCCGTTGATCGCCGCTCAGTTTCATCTGGTTGCGCCGGCCGCTATTTGGTTTTCGCCTCCTTTTATGTTGATCACGGGCGTTGCGCTAATGTCCGGATTGGCGGTTTGCTGCTTGGCGCCGATCGTTGGTGGGGCGGCTTATCCTTTTGCGCTGATTTGCGACGGCAGTTTAAGTTGGCTGACGATGGGAGTCGAAGCGGCCGCTGCGCTGCCTGGAGGAAGTTTTTGGGTCAGCGGGCCGGCGGCATGGTGGACTGGAGGATGGTATGGACTGCTGGCGATTTCGGCGATTGCGATTCGGCTATGGGGTTGGCCGATGATTCGCGGCGGCGCGCTATTGGGCGGTTGGTGCGCGATCGGCTTGTTGGTCGCGATGTCGCCGCCGTGGCAAGCGAGCGACGATTTGCGCTGCACTTTCGCCGCAGTCGGGCACGGCACGGCGGTGTTGGTCGAATTTCCGAACGGATCGAATCTGCTGTACGACTGCGGTCGGCTAGGGGCCCCCCAACGAGCGACCGAATCGGTCGCGGCGCTGCTTTGGTCGCGCGGCATTACGCATCTCGACGCGATCGTGATCTCGCATGCCGACAGCGATCATTACAACGGCGTGCCTGGTTTGCTCGAAAGGTTCTCGGTCGGGCGAGTTTACGTCTCGCCGGTGATGTTTGAGCGCGAAACGGACGCACTGCGCTTTTTGCGCAATTCGATCGAGCTGGCCGGCGTTCCCCTGGCGACGCTCGCGGCGGGCGACCGGCTGAACGTGGGAGCGAAAGCCAGTATCAGCGTTTTGCACCCGACGACGCGCGGCGTAATCGGAAGCGATAACGCCAACAGTTTGGTGCTGCTGATCGAAGCGTATCATAAGCGTTTGTTGTTGCCGGGCGATCTCGAAACGCCGGGGCTCGAAGGGGTGCTGCAAGAGGAGCCGATCGACTGCGACGTAGTCATGGCCCCGCACCACGGGAGCGCCGGAAGCGAACCGGGGCGTTTCTTGGCTTGGTCGACCCCCGAAATGGTGGTCGCTAGCGGTTCGGCAAGCGACCGGCGGCGAGGGGGAGGGGAGTTAGACGCGTCTGGCGCCGCCGTTTGGCATACGGCCGAGAGCGGAGCGGTAACGGTTCGGCTTGATCAAGCGGGGGTCGAAACCTTCCCCTATCACTAGCGGTTTTGCCGTAAGTGTTGAAAAATAAGGGGTTTTGTCGATCGAAGGGCGCCGCTGCTGCGGCGGTCGGCCGCATCTGCGGTTGCAAAAGGCGCCGTGACTGCTACATTAACGAACTTATCCACACACAGTCGGCGGAAATAGACCGGAAGTGAGTGTTGTCCGTCCCGGCCTCCCAGTCGTTTGGCGAGGTGTTGGTCGAGTTGACCGGGATAGACGCTGGTATTGGCCAAGCTACGGAAATAGTCGCAACCGATGTCGATCACGAAAGAAAAGAAGCAAGAGGTTATCCAGGGTTTTCAGCGCGCGGGCGAAGATACGGGATCGCCTGAAGTGCAAATCGCTGTGTTGACGACGCGGATCAACAATCTGACCGAACACATGCGGACCCACAAGCACGACTACTCGACGCGTCGCGGCCTGCTGATGATGGTCAGTCGCCGCCGCCGTCTGCTGGATTACGTGAAGCGTCACGATCCGGAAAAGTACCTCGAGTTGTTGGCGCAGCTCAATATCCGCAAGTAATTTGTCGGATGCCCGGCGAGGCCGGCTGGTCTTGTCAATTGTTTTCCACTTCGCCAGGGCGCAGCACGATTCTGGTTGCCCGGCGAAAATACGCGAGCCGACGGTTCGGCTGCGCGCCGCGGCGGATGAAGACGTAGATAAATCAAAGCATTTTTTGGAATTATGATTCTCGTCGCCCAAGGTCGTTCTTCTCAGTGGACCGAGCGGATAGTGCGCCGCGGGGATCGCAATGTATTGTTAGGAAACGGAAAGTGGAAATTATCCGAGTTGAAAAGCAGATTGGTAAACTGACCCTCTCCTTTGAGACGGGCTACTTAGCGAAACAAGCGGCAGGCGCCTGTCTTACGCAATATGGCGAAACGATCGTCTTAACGGCCGCAGCGACCGGCCCTTCTCGTCCCGGCACTGACTTCTTCCCGCTGACTTGCGATTATCGCGAGCGTACTGCGGCGGCCGGCAAATTCCCCGGCGGTTTCATCAAGCGTGAAGGCCGACCGACGACCAAAGAAATTCTGACTTGCCGTCTGATGGATCGTCCGATTCGTCCGATGTTCCCCAAGGGATTCCGCGACGAAGTTCAAGTGATGGCCAACGTCTTGGCCAGCGATCGTCAGAACGACGGCGACGTGTTGGCGATGAACGGCGCCGCCGTCGCGCTCGGTTTGTCGAGCTTGCCGTTCCAGGGGCCGCTGGCGGCGGTTCGCTTGGGCCGGGTCGACGACGAGTTCGTCGTTTTTCCGACGCATGAAGAGTTGGAAGAGAGCGATCTCGACCTGATCATCTCGGGCAACATCGAGTCGGTCTTGATGATCGAAGGTTTCTCGCGCGAGATGCCCGAGGACGTGATGCTCAGCGCGATTGCGACGTGCCATGATTACATCAAGCAAATTTGCGAATTGCAGCTTGAGTTTCTCGAAAAAGCGGGCGCCAAACCGTCGACCTGGGAAGATCCCGCTCCGAATCCGGTTTATCAGCCGTTGGTCGACAAATACTACAACGACTTCAAAACGGCCAAAACGACCGAAGGGAAGCAAAATCGGGCCGAAGCGGTCAGCGCGCTGAAAGAACGGGTCAAAGCCGAGATGATTCCGGATCCCAGCGCCGAAGACGCGATCTGCGAAAACCAGTTTAACGAAGCCTGGCACGATCTCGACGAACGCGTCGTACGCGACTTGATTCTCTCGGGCACGCGTCCCGACGGTCGCGACGGCAAGACGTTGCGTCCGATCGAATGCAAGGTCGACGTTTTGCCGCGCGTTCATGGTTCGGCCGTGTTCCAACGGGGCGAAACGCAATCGTTGGTGACGATTACCTTGGGAACCTCGCGCGACGAACAACGCGTAGACGGCTTGCAAGAAGAATACGCCAAAAAGTTCATGCTCGACTACAACTTCCCGTCGTTCTCGGTCGGCGAATGCCGCCCGATTCGCGGCCCGGGGCGTCGTGAGATTGGGCATGGCGCGCTCGCCGAACGAAGCGTGAAGCCGATCTTGCCGGGACCGGACGAGTTTCCGTACACGATTCGCGTGATTTCAGACATTCTCGAATCGAACGGCTCCAGCTCGATGGCCAGCGTCTGCGCCGCTACGCTCGGTTTGATGGCGGCCGGCGTTCCGATCACCAACCCCGTCGCCGGCATCTCGGTCGGTTTGGTCAAGGAAGGGGACGACTTCATCCTGCTGACCGACATCTTGGGCGACGAAGATCACTTCGGCGACATGGACTTCAAAATCGCCGGTACGCAAAACGGCATCACCGGCATTCAGCTCGACCTGAAAATCAAAGGCATCAGCGCCGAGATCATCAAGGCGACGCTCGAGCAATCGCGTGACGCCCGCATTGAGATCTTGCGAACGATGTTGACGACGATCTCGGCCCCGAAAGACGAACCTTCGATCTGGGCGCCCCGTTTGTTGACCACCAAGATCAATCCTGAAAAGATCGGCTTGCTGATCGGCCCGGGCGGCAAGACGATCCGCGGCATTCAAGAAGAGACGGGCGCGACGATCGACGTTCAGGAAGACGGCACCGTCTTGGTCGCCAGCTCGACCTTGGAATGGGCCGAAGCGGCGTTGGCTCGCGTGCAAGCGATCACCGGCGAAGTCGAAGTCGGCAAGATCTACGAAGGTCGCGTTACCAGCGTGAAAGACTTTGGCGCGTTCGTCGAAATCTTGCCCGGACGCGACGGGTTGTGCCACATCAGCGAACTCTCGAACGAGTACGTCGGCAACGTCAACGACGTGGTCAAAGTGGGCGACATCCTGAAGGTCAAAGTATTGCTGGTCGACGAGCATGACCGCGTCAAACTGAGCCACAAAGCGATCGACGGCGGCGGATCGTCGGAAGACGGCGAACCGCAACGCGAAACGGCCGGCGCCGGCGAAGGTGGCGGTCGCGGAGGTCGCGGCGGACGTGGCGGTCGCGGCGGACGCGGTCGTCGCGAAGATTAGTCGCGTCGACGCGAAGATCAAACGATACGAAGCGGCGAAATGCGATCGCCGCTTCACCGGCATTCGCCCGGCTTCGCTTTTGCGTCGCCGGGCTTTTTCGTCGTTCGCGGAACTTGGAGGGGAGTAAGCAGCGGTGAGCGGCGAAGCGTCTCCTGCAGAAAATCAGACGATTAACCAAAGGCTGCTCGAGCAATACAACGAGATCGCTCAACTAGCGGGCTCGCTTGCGCACGAGATCAAGAATCCGCTTTCGGTCATTCGGATGAATATGGATTTGCTCTCGGAAGAGCTTGATCCGCCGCAGACGTCGGCCGAGCGTCGCGCGCTGCAAAAAACGAAGATCGTCCAAGATCAATGCATGCGTCTGCAAAATTTGCTTGACGATTTCTTACGTTTCGCTCGCCTGCGGCAACTTAACCTGTTGCCTGGCAGTTTGAACGAACAGGTCGAACGAGTGCTCGATTTCGTCGCGGCCCAAGCCGAAAAGCAGGGAATCGAAATCGTTCGCTTTCTCGACGCCGAACTGCCGAGCATCAATCTTGACGCCGAGACGCTTTATTCCGCTTTGTTGAATTTGGTGATCAACGCGATTCAGGCGATGCCTGACGGCGGCACGTTGATGGTGCGAACGCAAGAGACGCGCCGCGGCGTCGCCTTAGGTTTGATCGACACCGGCTGCGGCATGAATGAAGCGACGGCGCTGCATATGTTCGACGCTTTCTACTCGACCAAGGATGGAGGATCAGGGCTGGGTCTGCCGCTGGCGCGGAAAGTGATCGACGCCCATCACGCGCGGATCGACGTGCAAAGCGAGATCGGCCGCGGAACGAAGTTTACGCTCGAATTTCCGAAACCGGCGCGAATCAGCGGCTGATTCGCAGACTGCCGGTTCTAGAGAGATTGACCAGATTACGTTAGATTGACGAGTATGACAGGAGACCGCATTCAGCCAGAATCGACCGATGTCGCGCCGCTCAATTACGGCGCGTTTCGCGTCTTGATCGTCGATAACGATAAGGCGCATGCGCTGACCATGTGCGAAAGTCTCGAACGGGTCGGTTACCCCTGCACGATCGCGACCAGCGGTCCTGAAGGGATTGAGCGAATCGAACGGGACGACTTTGAGATCGTCATTACCGATCTGGTTATGAACGACGTCGACGGCATCGGCGTCTTGAAAAAAGCGAAGAGCGACCTGCCGGGCGCCGAGGTGATCGTCGTCACCGGGCACGGCACGATCAGCATCGCCGTCGAAGCGATGCAGCAAGGCGCGTTCAACTTTTTAGAGAAGCCGCTTACGCCTGACAAGCTGCGCGCCGCCGTCAGTCGCGCCGCCGAGACGGTGCAATTGCGGCAAACTAATACCGATCTGCTGCAGCGGTTGGACGAGCGTTTCGGCTATGAAGGCTTGATATTCGCCGACGCGCGCATGGCGCATGTGATTGATCGTCTAAAGCGGATTTCGCCGACTGACGCCAGCGTCTTGATTCAAGGCGAAACCGGCGTCGGCAAAGAGTTGGTCGCGCAGGCGATTCATCAAAACAGCCCGCGAAAGAATAAGCCGTTCGTCCCGCTTAACTGCGCCGAGTTAAGCGAGCACTTGCTTGAAAGCGAATTGTTCGGGCACGCCAAAGGCGCCTATACCGACGCGGCGACCGAGCGGGTCGGCCGGTTCGAGTACGCCAACGGCGGCACGCTGTTTTTAGACGAAGTCGGCGACATGCCGATGGCGACGCAGGTCAAGCTGCTGCGCGTGCTGGAGACCGGCGAGATTACGCGGGTCGGCGAAAATAAGCCGATCAAGATCAACGTTCGCTTGTTATCGGCGACCAACTGCAACTTAGAAGACGCGATCAACCGCGGCGCTTTTCGGAGCGATCTTTATTATCGCTTGCGGATCGTTACGGTGATGGTTCCGCCGCTTCGCGAACGTCGCGACGACGTGATTCCGTTGATGGATCATTTTCGCAGACAGTTCGCAAAACGGCACAACAAAGCGGTCAAGGGAATTGATAAGGCGGTCGTCAAACGCTTTTATCAATTCGATTGGCCCGGCAACGTGCGACAGCTGCGCAATCTGGTCGAGAGCATGGTCGTGCTTGACTTAGACGGCGTGCTGGGAATCGACGATTTGCCGGAAGAACTGATGGACGAAGCCGATTACGTGGTTCATCCGGTGGCGCTCCCGCCGCCGTCGACCGCCGGCGAAGCGAACGGTCCGGCCGGTCTGCTCGACCTGGTCGGGCAGCCGATGAACGAAATTGAAAAGCGGTTTATCGCCGAGACTTTGAAGTTCACCAATCAGAACCGCGAAGAAGCGGCCAAAATGTTGCAAATCGGCGAACGCACGCTCTATCGCAAAATTAAAGAATACAATCTTCGCGGCGACCAATAATCGCAGGAGGCTGGGATGCCGACGATACGCCAATTACCGACTAGCGTGGTCAACAAAATCGCCGCCGGCGAAGTGATCGAACGCCCGGCCAGCGTCGTCAAAGAATTGATGGAGAACTCGGTTGACGCCGGCGCGACGCGCGTCGACGTGACGATCGAGCATGGCGGTTCCGAATTGGTGCGCATCGCCGACAACGGTTGCGGTATCGCCGAAGATCAATTGAAGCTGTCGGTCTCTTCGCATGCGACCAGCAAAATTATCGACGCCGACGACCTGTTTCATGTCGGCACGTTGGGTTTCCGCGGAGAAGCGCTGGCGTCGATCGCCGAGGTCAGCCAGTTTCGGCTGCGGAGCCGCACGCCCGATTCGGACGCGGCGTACGAGATGCAAATCAACGGCGGACAATTGGTCGAAATATCGCCCTGCGGCGCCGCCGTCGGCACGACGATCGAAGTCCGCAATCTCTTTTTCAATACGCCGGTTCGGAAAAAGTTTTTGCGTACGACGCAAACCGAGTTCGGCCATTTGAGCGAAGCGTTTACTCGGATCGCCTTGGCGTTTCCGCAGGTCCATTTTACGTTGAAGCATGGCGCCCGGCAGGTCTATGATTTGCCCCCCAGCGAGAACTGGCGCGAACGTTTGGCGGCGTTTTTCGGCGATGAAATCGCGACCCATCTGATTCCGATCGACAACGCCGACGAGTCGATTCGTTTGTCGGGCTACGTCGCCGACCCCAAATTTAATCGCGGCAATAACAAGATGCAGTTCTTGTTTTTGAACGGTCGGCATATCCGCGATCGCGCGCTGCAGCACGCGCTGACCGAAGCGTATCGCGGCTTGCTGCTGACGGGGCGCTATCCGATTGCGTTTTTGCGTTTGCAAATGCCGCCCGAGATGGTCGACGTCAACGTGCATCCGACCAAGTTAGAAGTCCGATTTCAGGATAGCGGTCGGATCTACAGTCAATTGCTCGGCACGTTGCGAACCAAGTTTTTGTCGACCGATTTGACCGCCACGTACAAGCCGGTCGAAAGCGACGATTTGTCAGGCGTCGCCAGCGGCGGCAACGTCAACGGGCACGACGTCGAGACCGCCGCGCGGATGCGCGAAGAGTTGGTCGCGTGGGCTAAAGGAGAATTGCCTTCGGCCCAAGACGACTCGCCCGAGCGGCGCAGCGTGCAAGAGTCGCTTGATCTCGACTTTCGTTCTCCCCGACATGCGCCGCTTGAGCTGAACCGATTCGAGCGCGATGCGTTGGCCGCCGAATCGTCAGAGAAACTAGACCGGGCGGATTTCGCGGTTCGTCTAGACGATCAGCATCCGACTCCGTCGTCGCCGACCCCGGGTCGCGCGTTACAATTGCATCGGCGATATTTGGTGACCGAAACGCCCGAAGGCATGGTAGTGATCGATCAGCACGCGCTGCACGAGCGAATTTTGTATGAAGAATTTCGAGAGAAAGCGCTGGCCGGGCGTCTGGAAACGCAAAGTTTGTTGACCCCGGAACCGATGCACTTGTCTCCTTCCGAATATTCGGCGGTCATGCAGGCCCAGGAAACGCTTGCCCAGCTTGGGTTTCAGGTCGAATCGTTCGGGGGGGATACTATTTTGATTAGCAGTTATCCGGCCATTTTAGATCGCCGAAAGCCGAGCGAGACGCTTCGCGAGATGATCGATCACCTGGAAGGAGACGGAAAACGGCCGGATCGACGCGATTTGTTAGACGAACTGCTACATATGATGTCGTGCAAAGCGGCGATCAAAGCGGGAGACCGCCTTTCGGCCGAAGAAATCGATGCTTTGTTAGATTTACGGCATTTATGCCAAGACGCGCATCATTGTCCGCACGGGCGTCCGACGTCTTTGATTTTTACGAAAGAAGAGCTTGATCGCCGGTTTGAGAGGATTTGATCCGACCGCCGCGCCGAGTCAAAATAGAGGATTCTCTAAATGCCGGTGGAACAGCCCCCTATTCGATCTGTTGGTACTTCTCCTTCCATGATTTGCGTTAGCATCGGCCGCGGCCGCCATAAACATGTGATCGCCGAACATCGCCACTTGGTCGATCTCGGCGTGAAGTTGGTCGAATTGCGACTTGATTACATCAACGGCACGATCAAGTTAAAGCGATTGTTGACCGATCGCCCCGGTCCGGTGTTGATCACCTGCCGTCGGGAACAAGACGGAGGGCGTTGGGCCGGAATGGAAGCGGAACGTCAGATGGTGTTGCGAACCGCCATCGTCGACGGCGCCGACTATGTCGATATCGAAGAAGACATCGCGGCCAACATTCCGCGCTACGGTTCGACCAAACGCATCATCAGCTATCACAACTTTCGCGAAACGCCGGCCGATATCGAAGCGATTCACGAGCGGATGTGCCAGCTTGATCCCGATATCGTCAAGCTGGCGACCATGGCCAACTCGCCGCACGACAACATTCGCATGCTTAATCTGGCGCGGCGCAGCGACGTGCCGACCGTCGCGCTGTGTATGGGCGACATGGGGACGCCGACCCGCATACTTGGCGCCAAGTACGGCGTGCCGATCACTTACTCGACCTATTCGAACGAGCGCACGTTGGCGCCGGGGCAGATCGGGTATCAGCAGATGCGCGACGTCTACGGCTACGAGCAAATCAACGCCGAGACCGAAATCTATGGGGTCATCGCCGATCCGATCGGGCATAGCCTGAGCCCTCAACTGCATAACGCTTGCTTCCGCGAGCAAGGGGCCAATCGTTGTTATTTGCCGTTTCGAGTTCCGCGTGAGCATCTGACTTCGTTCATCGAAGAAGATTGTGCCGCGCTTGAGATCAAAGGCCTAAGCGTCACGATCCCTCACAAAGAGTCGATCGTTCGATTGATAAAAAAGCCGGACTCGGCGGTCGCAGGCATCGGCGCCGCCAATACGATCTTGTTTGACGAAGAGGGGCCTTCCGGCTTCAACTCAGACTGCGCCGCCGCGATGGCCAGTCTCGAGACCGCCTTTCCGCATGATACTGACGACCCGCTCGCCAATAAGACGGCGCTGGTGTTGGGGTCAGGCGGGGTCGCCAAGGCGATCGCCTGGGGTTTGAAAAACCGGGGAGTCGACGTCATTATCGCTAGCCGTACCGACGAAAACGCGGAAGATTTGGCAAACGCGTTAGAGTGCCGTGCCGTGTCATGGGAAGATCGCGGATTGGAACGCGTCGACATTTTAATCAACGGCACGCCGGTCGGCATGCATCCTAACGTGAACGAATCGCCGATCGACAAAGTGCGTTTGCGAGCCGGGATGGTCGTGTTCGACACGGTCTACAATCCGGAGCAAACGTTGCTGATTAAAGAAGCGCGGCAGCGCGATTGCCGAGTGGTGACCGGAGTCGACATGTTCGTACGTCAGGCGGCGCTGCAATACAAGATGTTTACCGGCGTCGAGCCTTCGCGCGATTTGATGCGCGACACGCTCAAAAAAATCACCGGCGCCGTAAAAGCGAGTTAACGGATGAACTTGGCTTTGGTCGGTTATCGCGGCGTCGGCAAATCGCATGTCGCTCATCTGGTGGGCGAACGTCTGGCTTGGCCGGTCGTCGACGTCGATCTCGAACTTCAACGGCGCGAGCGGCGTTCGATCGCCGAGATTTTCGCCGCCGACGGCGAAGATGCGTTTCGCGAGATCGAAGCGACTCTGATCGACGAACTGATGCGCCGCGATCAACACGTTTTCGCACTGGGCGGCGGCGCGGTCTTACGAGCCGAGAATCGCACAGCGATTCAAGCCCGCGCGTTTACGGTGTGGCTGACCGCGAACCCGGCGACGATTTTGCAACGCATTTCGACCGACGCGGCAAGCCCGACGCAGCGCCCTCGCCTGACCGACGCGGCGACCCCGCTGGAAGAAATCGAGCGTCTCTTAAAGCGGCGCGAGCCTCTGTATCGAGAGACGGCCGACGTGATTGTCGACGCCGAGAATCAGACTCCTGAACGTGCGGCCGCCGAAATCTATCAACTATTCGCACCTTTGATCGAGTCGGCATCTTAAGCCGCCGGGATACGCAGACGTGAACGCTTGGCTCGCTCTCTCGATCGAATTGCGGATGTTGCTGTTGATGCTGACGGGGGCGATCGTCGGCGGGCAACTGAATCGAGCCATTTATCGCTTGCGATCGACGCCTGCCAATATCGATCCTTGGACTCCCAAGCCCGACGGCGCGCCGTCGCGATCGCTTGGGGATCGGATTCCTATATTCGGTTGGCTGTCGTTAAGCCGCGAGGCTCCGCTGCACGGCGGGTATTATTGGATTCGCCCGCTGTTGATCGAACTCTTCTTCGCGCTGTTTACTCCGTATTATTACTGGATCGTCACCGCGGGCGATCTCGTTCCGTCGATCGTGATGACT
>JBITAD010000623.1:0-5909 GCA_044439945.1 Blastopirellula sp. JB062 | reverse complement strand
TACTAGGCGTCGAAAACGCGCCGCTACAGATCTTGCGTAAGCATTTGCACTGGTACGAAATCAGCGATCGTCGACTGCAAGCGTCGAGCGGAGCTCCTTGCTTCTTCTTTGAGTCGGAGCACGGTTATTTTTATGGATTTCCGGAACTTGCTTCCGGCGAAGGGCTAAAAATCGCCGAGCATGGCGGCGGCCAACCGCTAGACTCTCCTTGGAATTACGACCGCTCTCTGGATACGGAAGAGCAGGGGAGAGTCGAAGCTTTTTTGCGTCGCAGCGTTCCTGGCACGACCCTGCGTCACGTTCGCCACGAAACTTGTCTTTATACGATGACTCCGGACGAGCACTTTTTGCTCGGCTTGCATCCGGCCGACGATCGCATTGCCGTCGCAGCAGGCCTCTCGGGGCACGGATTTAAATTTGCGGCGGTACTCGGCGAGGCGTTGGCCGACTTGATTGAGCATGGCGCCAGCCGATTAACGGTCGATTTTCTTTCGCCCAGCCGGTACCTGGCTTAGCTTGCGCACTCTTTGGCGAGCGACATTTTTGCTCTACAGCGTTTTGAATGCGACGTATACTTTCGCGCGCGTGCGGCGCTTCGCCGGCGCAATCGTCTTATTCGCTTCGATCCGCTTTTTCCGTACAGTGCCTATCATGAACGGTTTACTCGACTCCGCCCAATTCCAATACTGGCGCAAAACGATCGTCGAGAAAAAATGGCTAATCCTCGCCCCCATGATCGCCTGCAGTCTGTTGACCCTGGGTTTCGCTTTGCTGAAGACCAACCTGTGGAGCGCATCGCAAACGCTCGTCATCCGCGACGCGGCGATCGGCCATCTCGAACAACAAGGGCGTTTTAATACGCTCGACGACATGCGCACCGCCCAAGAGACGATCGTGCAGGTGGCGCGCAGTACGGCCGTGGTCAAAAAGGCGCTAGAAGCGGTCGGCCCCACGAAGCCCACAGCCGGATTCCCAAGCTTTGACGACGTCGATACCTTGCGTGGTCGGATCGAAATTGCCCCGCCCAACGGGGCCGAATTCGGCACGACCGAAGTATTAATTCTTTCCGTCGAGGCGTCTAGCCGGCAGCGCGCCGCCCAGTTAGCGACCGCTCTTTGCGACCAACTGGAGATTGCGCTGCAACGCATTCGCAACGGTAAAGCGGCCAGCGTCATCTCCGAGCTTGATCGAGCGGCCCAGCTGGCGCAAGACGATTTGAACGCCGCCACCGCGCAGCTGTCGCTGTTAGAAAAATCGATCGGAAGCGACCTGGGCGAACTGCGCAGTATCAACGAAACCAGCTCGGGCGACGGCAAAATGCAAGCGACCCATCGCCAAATTGCCGACGAACTTCGCCAGGCCGAATCGCATCGAGACATGCTGATTGAAACATTGCAATTGCTCGATGATTCAAAGAACGATCCGAAAAAACTAATGGCGGCGCCCAATCAACTGCTCGCCGCACAACCGGCGCTGCGGCGTCTGAAAGACGGACTTGTCGACGCCCAATTAAATAAGTCGAAACTATTGGGTCGTATGAACGCCGATCACCCGCAAGTTCGCGCTGCCCTCGCCGCTGAAGCGGAAGTGCGCGAAAATCTGCTCGCCGAATTGGCCGTCGCTCATATCGCGGTCGCCAACGAGATGCGCGTGAATCAGGCGCTGATCGACTCTTTAGTCTTGCAAGAGGCTGAAGTTCAATCGAAGCTCGGCGGCATCGCCGGCATTCGCGCACAATATGACAATCTCGCTTCGAACGTCCGGGATCGTCTCGAACATTTGGCCGAAGCCCAAAAGCAACTCAGCGACGCCAAGGCGAACCTGATCAGCGCCGAATCGACCAGCTTGATAACCCGGGTCGACCAGCCCGTTGTCAGCACCTATCCGGTCGGCCCCGGCAAGGCGATGTTGGTACTGGCCGGGCTCGTCGGCGGTTTGGCGATCGGAGTCGGCTTGTTGGTGATTACTTCGCCTGGTCCGGCCAAACTCGGTCGTCGCCTCAGCGACCGGCTATGGGGCAAGCGAGCCAGCGATCATCCTGACGGCCCGGCCGAAACGTTGCAGCCAGGCGGACGCCGAGCGGCTGACCCGCCCGTTCAAAACGCGAGAAACAGTGAAAAACGACGCGGCGGCGACCGACGATCCGGCAGAGACCGTCGAACGGCAAACAACGAAAATTCGCCCCCTAACGATCGACGCGGAGCAGGGCCGGTCGTTCCTCCGATTACGGACGAAACCCATCCGCCGCTGCCGTACGTCAACGATTCGACTTCTTCCTAGCAGCCAGTTGAATTGCTCCGCAGGCGACTCGATCGCATGGATACGATTCTCAAATAGCGACGCTTACAGTTGGGCGCCAAACTTGGCGCCAAAAAGGCCAGAAGTTAAAAAAGCGGCCAACGCGCCAAAGCTGACTGGGCCCTGCACTTGGAACTGCCGCAAGCTGGTCGTGACCGAAGCGTCTCCCGACACTAGATAGAACGCCAAGATCGCCCCAATCGGCGCGGTCAACACCGCCGTTACCAATCCATAAGCGACTGCATTGGTAAGATTAATTTGGGTCTCGTCGGAATGATCCGGCGTCCGTGCGACGTTCTTGTTCATAATCAACTTCGACGGTAAAGGGGGACCGCCGCCTTACTAACTCGATCGATGAGATTGCGGCGGCGCTTCCATGACCGCCAGTCATAGAACGTACGAAACGACGCTTGCGACGGTTCGCACATTCTCGGGTAAATGACAAATTTCAAGCGAGAGAATCGTCCATTGCGACGCTTCGCATCGCTTGTTTTCTAATATCGGCGGTCAACGCGAGAATCGCATGATTCGTAGATGAAGTTTCAAGATTCGCGGCGAGCGGCCGGTTGCTGGCGAGGATCTAGTTCGGAAGCGAACCCTACCAACAATTTTTCGAGCGCCAAACGACCGCGAGCATCGTGCGAATGCGTCCCTTTTAACGAGAGATCAAGTTCTAACAATTGCTCAAACAGCCTGCCGGCACGGATGCTGCCGAGACGCTTTAAACGAGTTTGAGCAGCGTCGAGCGCTTTGGGCCAATTCGGAAATCCTGCGTCGGCCAACGCATTGCGAAGTGATTTCGACTCTCCGATGCGTTGAGCTCGTTGATAGATGCGAGCCGCGGCGGCGTACCGTCGTAACGACCAGGCAATTTGCCCATAAAGCTTCTGCGGTCGCTCACCCATCTGAAATAGGTGATCTAAGTCTTCGAGCACGCTGGCCGTGCGCCCTTCGACTGCGGCGTCGACCAAGTCCCAAATCGCTTTCATACGCCAACCGCCGACCACGTCGCGCACCAAATCGACGCCGACTTTGCCCCCCGGCTCGACGTACAGCGCCAAACGGGCCAGATCTTGATCGATCAGCCCTAGTTCGGGGCCGATCAATTCAACCATCATTTCGGCGGCTTCTCGCTCAAGGCGAATCTCATGCGTTTTTTTCGCCCACCGAACCATCCAATCGTGCAGCGCTTTCGCGTCAGGCACGTTGCGTTTGCCCACCTTTTTTTCGGGCAAATTGCAATCGACCTGCAAACCGGTTTGATCCAGTTTTTTGAACAGCTTGGTATTTTTGGGCCAATTCTCAACGACCAAAACAAGCACGCCGCTTCGTTTCGGTTTTTCGGCATACTTCTCTAGCTCGTTTCGATATCGCGAAACAAAGTCGTCGGCGCCATCTAAAATCACCAAGCGACGACTGCCGCCGCCGAACAAGCTGACGGTCCCCACTTCGTCGCTCACGTCTCGCCAGGCGGCCGTACGCCCGTCAAGCCGCGCGATCGGCACGTCGTCTCCTTCGCCGCCGACCACGCTCTCGCGAATCTGCGTGAGGGCCAGCCGAGCTAACAGCGCTTCGCGCCCATAGACGATCGCCATACCCGGAATTTCGCAAGCGTCGGCATCCAGAAATTCAAAGCAATGAACGGTTTGCGACATGCCGATGATGCGTCAAGCAAGAAGGATAGACAGCTCGGGCGGCGATCGCCGCCCGAGCGGCGATCGCGGTTGAAAACTGTCTTAGCGTAACGTCCCCCTATCGAATTGTCACGGGCAGAGACGCTTGCCGGGGCGACTTCGACGTCGGCTTGATCGACCGAATTTTCCCCTGCGGGGTTAAGCCGTCGTTCGCAATCGGTCGCGAAATCTTTGATTCGTATCGATTGCCGGCCGCATCGACGGCCGTAATTTTCAAATAGATGTCGGCCGGCACCTCCGGCGTAATCCGCCAGGCGAAGTGCCGATCGTTCGGCAAATTTTCGGCGACCGGTTTCCACGGTCCCTCGGCAGAGCCGGCATAGAAAATCGAGATCGGCGTCTCGCCCAAATGACGATCTTCGGCTTGCCACTCGATGTCGAGTTGCCCGACGCGCGCCCCTTCGCCATAAACGACGTTCGTGATGTTTGCGGATGGGGGGGTTTCGTCGACGACGATCCAGATGTCAGCGAGCGAGCCTGCCTGCGGGCGCCGCCCCGTTAGGCCGTTTCCGCCTTCGACGACCACTCGAAAACCGTAGGTTCCCTCGGTTTGCACTTCGACTTCGATCGGACTGGTTCGGTCCGGGTCGAGTCCGCCCGGCTCCCAAGTCCGACCGCCGTCGCGCGTGATCCAAAGTTCAACCTGACCAATCCCCGAAGGGCCGACCGCGTCGACGCTGTAGTTCAACTCGAATTTTTTGAAGTTCACATATTCAGGCGTCACTCCCGGCGGCAAGCCGAGATTCGGCTCCGGCGCTTTCGGGCCAGCGACCGCCGGTTCGATCGCACCGTCGACTGGCGCATCATCCGCCGGGCCGGCCGTATATTGCGAATAGCGAGAGCGACCGGCGGCGTTGTCGCTCGCTTGACTGGTCGCCGGCAGTGCCGACGGCATTTTCGGATTGGATGCGACCGGGTCAGGCGTCGCAGGGGTCGTCGGCGCTGGATCGTTGGTTAACGGCTCTTGCGATCTCTCAGCCCCTGGCGGCGATCCAGGCGGTCGATTATCTGCCGGCCAAGGAATGGCCGGTTTCTGGGCGTCGCGACGGCGAAACGGATCTTGCGGTCCGCCGGTCGCAGCGCCGCGCTGCGCCGCATTATCGGGGATCGGCTGTTGTCCGTTGACGCTTCCCCATTGCGGTCGAGTTGCGACTAACGGAATCGACGCCGTTTGCTGAGCGATAGCGACGTTGCCGGCTCGATCATGCGCCTCGAAACGAACCATCAAATAGCGCGACGACGTATGCGGATACCAACGCGTTTCTCCCGCGATCACGTTGTTTTCGTTGTACGCTTTGGTCGCGTCGACCGTCACGCTCGTATAGGGCGCTTCCGGAGACGTTTGATACGACAGATAAATATGATTCGGGTCGCACAACGGATCGCTTACCATCCAACGCGCGATCACTTCGCCGCTAGGCAAAGGATTTAACTCCAACTTGACGCTCGGCAGTTCAGTATCGACCCGAACCTTCAGCTCTGGTTGCCGAACGGCGCCAGAGATTTGACCGTCGCGCGTCATGGTTCGCACGGCGAACCAATATTCGCCGTCATTGTTGGTTTGAAAAATAAATCGGTTCGCACTCGGCGATTCGCTGCGGTATTGCGACCAGTTGCCGCCTTGATCGCTGGAAACCATCAGGTGCACTTCGACCGGCGGATTCGGCCCATCTTGGCTAACTTGAAAAGGGATGGCGAATTCGCGCTGGCGAGTCTCCATGACGTCGCCTGTCGAAGCTCCGCTCGGCTTCGTTTGCTGTGCGAAGAGCCCGGCTGGACCAATAACAAGTAGCCCAAACAGCCCCAGCGAGATTTGGCGAACGATGGTGGTCAAAATATCATGCTGCCCTAGCGACGTCCGTATTACTGGAAAGAGGGTACCTACAATCTATCGGACGCAAGGGAAATTCGGCTAAA
>JBITAD010000622.1:0-5911 GCA_044439945.1 Blastopirellula sp. JB062 | reverse complement strand
GCTTTGACGCCGTCGGCCTTTAACGTTTCGTACGCTTGGACCGCAAGCGACAACTCGCTGCCGGTCGCCAGCAAGATCACCTCGGGCGTCCCTTCGCTATCGGCCAGGACGTAGCCGCCGCGACTGGTTCCGGTGGCGCAAGCGTACTTTTCGCGGTCGAGGGTCGGCAAGTTCTGGCGAGTCAGCACGATGACCGAAGGACGATCGGTCAATTGCATCGCCGTCTTATACGTTTGCGACACTTCGTTGGCGTCTCCCGGTCGGAAGACGGCGACGTTGGGCATCGCGCGGATCGCGGTCAAATGTTCGACCGGTTGATGGGTCGGCCCATCTTCGCCGACGCCGATCGAATCGTGCGTAAAGATGTACATCACCGGCAATTGCATGATCGCCGACAATCGCAATGACGGGCGCAGATAGTCGCTAAAGACGAAGAAGGTCGAAATGAACGGACGGTAACCGGACAAGCACAAGCCGTTGGCGATCGCGGCCATCGCGTGCTCGCGAATGCCGAAGTGCATGTTGCGTCCGCTGTGATCATCGGCCAAAAAGCTGCCGGCGCCAGGAAACTTCAACCCGGTTTTGGTCGAAGGTTCGAGGTCGGCCGAACCCCCTAGCATGCTTGGCACATGTTGGGCGACGGCGTTCAACGCTTTTCCGCCGGAAGCACGCGAAGCGACCCCCTTCGGATCGGCTTCAAAGTTGGGCAGGTCGGCGTCCCAGCCTTCGGGCAATTCGCCCGACATGATTTGTTTCCACTCGTTGGCTTCAGCGGGAAACTCTTTTTCAAACGCGGCGAATTTCGCTTCCCAGTCGACGCGGGCCGACTCGCCGCGAGCGCCAAGCGTTTCGGCGAAGTGCGAGGTCGTTTCGCTGGGAACGTCGAACTTGTCGTATGTCCAGCCGTAAACTTCTTTGGTCGCGGCGATTTCGGCGTCGCCCAACGGCGCGCCGTGGGCGCCATGCGTGTTGGCCATCGTCGGAGCGCCCCAAGCGATGACGCTGCGGACGATGATCAACGTCGGCTTGTCGCTGGTCGCTTTAAACGATTGATAAGCGGCGTTCAGCGCTTCCAAATTGTTGGCGTCTTCCACCTTCACGACGTGCCAGCCCAATCCCTCGAACCGCAAGGCGACGTCTTCGCTAAACGCGAGATCGGTATCCCCTTCGATCGTGATGTGGTTATCGTCGTAGATCCAGCAAAGGTTCGACAGCTTCAGATGGCCGGCGACCGAGGCCGCTTCGCAGGCGACCCCTTCCATCAAGTCGCCGTCGCTGCACAACGCATATACGTCGTAGCCGAACAGGTCATGCCCAGGGCGGTTGTATCGGGTTCGCTCGTATTCGGCCGCCATCGCCATGCCGACGCTATTGGCGACGCCTTGCCCGAGCGGGCCGGTCGTCGTTTCGATGCCGGTGACTTCGTAGCTTTCAGGATGCCCGGCGCAAGGGCTATGCAGTTGGCGGAACTTTTTGATGTCGTCGATTTTGACCGACAGTTCGTCGCCGCCGTCTTCTTTTTTCACGCCGGCCAAGTGCAACAGCGAATAGATCAGCATCGAGGCGTGACCGCACGAGAGGACGAATCGATCGCGACCGGCCCAACGCGGATAGTTCGGGTCGTAATTCAAATGGTTCGACCATAACGCATAGGCGACCGGAGCAAGAGCCATCGGCGTGCCGGGGTGACCGCTATTGGCGGCCTGCACGGCGTCCATCGACAAGGTACGGATGGCGTTGATCGTGAGTTGTTCGATGCTGGTCGTAGAAACGGACATTCGGCTTCAATTCTCGCGTGACTAATAAGAAGTAGGCCGATCAGGGCGCAAGCTGGCCAAGATCGGACGCCCGGAGCGCACAAGCGCGCACTCCTATTGCAAACGGAATATTGTACCGAGCCGCAAAGCCAAGCGTCAACGATGTTAAACCCGCCAAAAGAAGGCTTTCTCACGACCTTAACGGCGGCAAAAGCGGAGCGATCCCTTACCGCCCCTTTTATTTCGCAAAGCGGACCACTATTTTTGGGGTCTTGAGAGCCGTTTCGCTGAATTTAAGTATCGCCGCAATCGCCGAGACCTGACATGGAACAACGTATCGAGCGCCTGGAAGAGCTAGTCACCTATTTAGAGGAAACGTTGCGAGTGCTCAACGAGGTCGTCGTGCAGCAGGCGAACCAGTTAGACAAAGTGACCAAACATTGCCAGCAGTTCACGAACGAGTTGCGAGACGTTCGAGAGCAATTAACGGAAAAGAGAAACCCCGACGAAGAGCGTCCGCCCCATTATTAATCGGAGCAGTTGGCGAGCTAGGAGTCGGCCGCAACGTTCGCGCCGTCAGCCGCAGTCGCAATCGCGGGCAACTCGATAAAGAAGGTGCTTCCTTTTCCTTCGCCTGGCGAATCGAGCCAAATCCGACCGCCCTGCAACTGCACGATCCGCTGCACCAACGCCAAACCGACGCCGGTTCCTTCGGAGTGCGGGTTGAGCTTTTCGAACAAGCCGAAAATCCGCTGATGAAACTTGGGGTCGACCCCGATCCCGTTGTCTCGAATGTAGATCGTCGGCGGACGTTCTCTTCCTTCGATCACGCCAATTTCGACGCAAGGATGGTCGGGGGCTCGATATTTGACCGCATTTTCTAACAGGTTCTGAATGACCTGTTGCCAGCGCATGCGATCGCCGTTGATCGTCGGCAGCCGATGCGGCGTCTTGACGGTCACCCCGGCGTTTTCGATCCGCGTCTGCAGCAGGGTCAACGATTCTCTTACGAGATCGGAAAACGGCACTTCTTCGCTCGGGTTCGCAATGCGATCGACGCGCGACAGCTCTAACAAGTTATCTAACAACGCCCCCATCTTGCGCACGGCCAGCATGATCTCGTCGCAATCTTGCTTAACGGCGACCGCGTCTTTGCGATCGAGATCTTCCTCTAACGCGCCGACAAAGCCGCTAAGCGTAACGAGCGGGCTGCGCAGTTCGTGCGAGACGGTATAGGTAAAACGCTCTAGCTCCGCGTTTTTATGCTCCAATTGGCTAATCAGACGTTCGCGTTCGACTTCCGCTTCTTTCGCTTTCGTCACATCGGTAAAAGCGCCAAGCATGCGAATCGGTTCTCCCGCTTCGTCGCGCAGCAACCTGCCCGACGATCGGATCCAACGGTACCCTCCGTGCTTGGCCATGATCCGCAGCTCTAACCAAAAATCGCCGTCGCCGTTTTTTAAAAAATCTTGAAGCCAGACCTGGTGCTCCGCCTCATCTTCAGGATGCATCAGCGAATAGATCGTCATCCGAGAGGCGCCCATCTCTTCGACGGTGTAGCCCAGCGTTTCAAAAATGCGATCGGAATAAGTAATCTTGTCTTGCAAGATATCCCAATCCCAAACCACGTCGTGCGTCAAATCGACGATAAGCTGCAAGCGGTCTTCTTGCGCTTGCAGGTCTAACTCGGCAGTTTGCCGCTCTAATTCTTTACCGGCGCCTGAGGCGAAGAGCGTCAGCATCGACTGGATGATCTCGGTGTCTTCAAACGGCTTGTCGTCTAACAAAGAGAGCAAGCCGATCACGGCCCCTTTCGAATCTTTGAGCGCCGCGCCCGCATAGCTGACGTAGCCGAATTCTCGCAGCATCTCATCATCGGGAAACTCGTTTTGGATGCCGTCAGGGAAGATCGCGACATGATTGCAGACAATTTGTTCGCAAGGCGTACCAGTCAGATCGTAGATCAACTCGTCCGGCAAAACGCTTTCGTCTCGCTCGCAACAAGCCGAGATGCGCACCTTGGGCGGCTCTTCGGTCAACAAGCCCCCAACCATCGCCAGCTTGCAATTGAACGCGGCCCCCAACGAGTTGACGAGCGTTTGCAAATAGGGCAGCCCCGACAGTTCGCCAATTTGCTGAATCGTCGTTCTTACGATTTCGTCAGAACGACGTAAGCGTTGAAGTTCGTCGGTCGTTTCCATCGGGCGGCACTGGTGGGCAAGAAGAAGAGCATTTCCGCAGTTTAGCTTGCCATTACGCCTAATCGTAGTAAAGAATCCGAAAAAGCGTGTTTCCCGCAAAATCGAAAGAACCGCCTACAATACAGCGATGAACTGGCAATTCCAGCGAATTGAGGAGGCGATCGTCGCCGATCCAGCGCGTTACGACAAAACCGACTTTAGTCGTCGTCGTTAAGAAAAAGATCTTTCAGCCCGGCGATAACGTCGCCGAAGTAATCACCGATTACGTCGGACCAGTCGACCCAGAGGTCGTCGCTGTCGATCAGTTCGGTCATGATCTCGATTTCGATTTCGGTCTCGAACAGTTGATCGTCAACCTCTAGCTGCAGCATCGTTTCTTTTTCGCCGTCGTTGTCACCGTCGGAATAAGAAACGTTTCCGCTTAGCAGCGAGAAATCGAACCCAACCGGAAAAATGAACTGAACTTGCAGCACCGCCTGCAAAGCGAGCAGCATGTCTGGGTCAGGCGCCAGGCGAAATCCATCGACGTTAATCGGCACGAAACGAAGCGGCGGAGGATCTTCGCCGTCACCCGGATCGGTTGGGCCGTCGCCTGGGTCGCCGCCGCCCGGATCGCCGCCGCCGACTGTGGTATCGGCGATCCACGCTTCGGGATAATTCGCCGGGAACGTAATCGATTCCGTCGTCGAGTCGCTGCCGAGATTGCGGATCATATAAGAGAGATCCATCAGCGATATGATGTAATCTTTGTCGACGTCGGCGTACCAACTCGCTTGTCCGTTGGGAGCGTCGACATCCGATCCGATGTTGCGAATCAGCATCGACAGATCGACCAACGAGATTTGCTGATTGTCGTCCAGGTCGTAAATCACCGGCACTAAGCCGAAATCGGGCTCCGCGGCCGAGCTGACATCAAGCGACGCGCCCTCTGGCGACTGGGCTTGGCTACGAACCATTTTGAGTTCTAGCGACTGAGGCCCGACCGTGCCTGTCTCAAAGTCTAGTTCGACATTGTCACGCTGAGCGTCGGCGCCAAACTCGATGCGAGCGAACAGAACCATCTCGCCTGGATGATCGCCGCCGAATAGCCCTTGGTGCGAATCGGATTGGGCAGTGAGATTGCGCAACTCGCCCTGATCGTCATCCCACGCATATTGTTGTCCGCTGCTAAACGCCGGTCCAAACGTGACCGCGCGGGGAGTCGTGATCTCGGTTTGATAATTCAGATCGATCGACAAGTCGCCGATCTCCTGGTCTGACTCGACCCAGACCTCGACAAAGTATCGATCCCACTCGTGCGTGCGGAGCATGCTCTCAGGCAATTGCTCGACGCTGCCGCGATTGGGATCAGTAAAATTCGTGGGATCGGTCACCACGCTGAAATGCATCAACACTGGGGGCGGATCGACCGCTTCTCCTTCGAGCAAACCGAGAGCTCGCGGCTGCTCTTGCGACCCAGGATCCCAATTTAATGGGCCGCGATGCAAGATCTCAAGCCAATCCGCATCAACCGATTGAGCGGCGCCGATTTGACCAACCAGATTGGCTTGAAGGTCGGTATCGGTTTGAGAGTCGGGCAAACAATCGGCGGCGAGCATCGCACGTACTTCGAGCGACTCGATCGCGACGGCGCGCTGAAAGCGCACGCCTGTTAAACGGAGTTGATTTCCGCCTTGGATTCGCCTCATGGCGATATGCTTGCCCAGATTTGAGGGAGGTTGCCTGTTCTGCTGCGGTTCCGTGCGGCAGCTAAGGGAGGTGACAGTTCAGGAAGTTCGTTGGCCCGCGCATGCTTTCTTCCTGCGTTTGTTCATTCCGTTATAAAGACAATTTGGGGGGATTGAAACGGTTGGCCGCAATTTTCTTGAAAATCTTACACTTGACGCTGCCGACGTAAGACCATTCCCCCCAACAGACAGAAAGCGGATTCTGCGCAGAATCCGCCACGCAATA
>JBITAD010000621.1:0-5927 GCA_044439945.1 Blastopirellula sp. JB062 | reverse complement strand
GCCAGCATCTCGGTACCGGTTTGGCTCAAAAAGCTTTCAGGATGAAATTGCAGACCCTCCAGCGGCCACTCGCGATGCCGGATTCCCATGATTTCCCGCTCGCCGTTGGGCTGAACGCTCCAGGCCGAGACCTCAAATCCGTCGGGCAGCGTGTCAGGGCGAATTACTAGGCTGTGATATCGAGTTGCGATAAACGGGTTGGGCATCCCGACGAACAGCCCGCGCCCATCGTGATGAATTTCATCCGTTTTTCCATGCATGAGTCGTTCGGCTCGTACGACGACGCCTCCAAACGCTTGCCCCATCGATTGATGACCGAGGCAAACCCCTAAGATCGGCATCTTGCCGGCGAACCGCTGAATCGATGCGACCGAGATGCCGGCTTCGGTCGGCGTACAAGGTCCTGGCGAGACGATCAGATGGCTGGGCGCCAAGTCCGCAATTTCGTCGAGGGTGATTTTGTCGTTGCGAACGACTCGTAGGTCGAGTTCCGGGTCAATTTCGCCGAGCCGTTGTACCAAGTTGTAGGTGAATGAGTCGTAGTTGTCGATCAACAAGATCATGGGCGAATGGACCGTAAATGCGGAAAATCAGAGGAATATGCCGCTTATTTTACGACAGTTCAACCGCAGCGACTATGCGTCGCGTTGACGGCAGAAAGCGAGAATTTCGTCGGTGGAAGTCGGCAATGCCGCCGGGGACGTCTCTTGTTCCCTCACGACAGGCTCATCTTGAACGTTCGCCGCTTGATCTGACGGCGCAGCTTCGGAGGCGGCAGCAGGCATTTTCGCGCTGTCGACAGGCGATTCCGATTGTTCAGCCGACGATTTCTTGGCTCTTGCCGCCGCTAATATATCGGCGGTGCTCAATGGAGCAGGAGCCTTTTCCGCCGGCTTAGGTTCGCCGCTTTCTTGGGCTTTGCCACGAGCCGCGGCCAAAATATCGGCCGTATTAGTAGGCGCCTTTTTCGCTGGTTTCGATTCGCCGCTATCTTGGGTCTTGCCGCGAGCCGCGGCTAAAATATCGGCGGTGCTAGTAGGCGCCGATTTGGCCGGTTGATCGCTTGCGTCCTGCTTTTTGGCGCGAGCCGCTGCCAGGATATCGGCCGTACTTGCGCTAGAAGCTGGTTTTTTGGGCGCCGGCTTGGCCGAAGCTCCCCCTTTTTGAGCCCGGGCGGCGGCCAAGACGTCGGCTGCGCTGCCGCTTGATCCAGGCGCCGGCTTTTGAGGGGCTGCCCGCTTTTTCTCGGCAGGTGGCGGCGGCGTCGGTTTATCGACGACCTTCAAATAATCGACGTTAATGTCGTACCAGCCGATGTTATTGAGACCGTCGAATTCGACCAGCGCTCGCCCGCTCATATTTACGGTGCGGACGACGCCTGTCATCTCGGCAAAACGCTTGAGTTCAGGCCGGTCATGATCGACGACGACGTACTTGTCGGTGTACTCGCGTTTTAGTTTTTCTATATGCTCAAAGACCATGGCGGAAGCGGGGCCTTCATTCCATGGGAGAGAGGAAGATGCGAAACATGGTGGACGAGAGCAAAAGGCAAGTTCTGCCGCTAGCGGCCAACTGATCGTCTATGATACGGGATCGGCGGGACCGCAGGAAGTAGTTTTTTGTCTCACGTCAGGGGCAAGTCTCAAAGGTCTTGAACGTGTCGGCAAGTTAACGGCGCGAGGGTTCCGCGGCGGCCGGTTTCGGCAGTTTCGCAAGCTTATCGGCATACTCCGCTTGTTTCGCGGCGTCTCCTTGATTTTCGTACATCGTAATCAAGTTCGAATACGGAGCGACTAAGGCGTTCATCTCGTTTTCGCCAGCGTCGACGCCCTGCTTAATCAAGGCTGCGCCTTGCTCGGTCAGTTGAAGACCTTGCTCTTTTCGTCCAGATTCCCAGTACGAAACGGCCATGCTGGCGAGTGCTTCGCCGCGTTGCCCCATGGCGACATTTTGAATGTCGGGGTGCGTAAACTGTTTTTCTGCGTCCGCGTACCAACGGACCGCCTCGTCATGATCGGCATTGCCGACGACTTGAGCGGCGCCGACCCGAAAATAGAAATGACCTAACGTCATGCGATCAGAAATCGACAATTGCCGCGTTTCCAAGGCATGATCTAGCAAAGATGCGGTCTCTCTGGCGATTCGCATCGCGTCGTCAAATTCGCCGCGGTTTTGTTCGATTGTGGCCGCTTGAATCAACGCTTGGCTCATCTCCCACTCGATCACTGCCTGATAGGTCGGATCGCTCGTTTGCGACAACAACTGGCGACCGACGCTCAAAATCGAGTCGACCGCATCAGTCGTATCATAGTCCGATTCAAAGTAATTGTAGGCGGAGACCGCTTTGCTTAAGCGAGCCAGCTCCAATTCGCGCGAGAAACCTTCTTTTTCGATCAAGTTGCTGACGAACGCCTGGGTGCTGTCAATCCATTTCGGAACGGTCATTTCGCGGTTTTGCCACTGGCCGGCGGCTAGATCGGCGGCGACAGCCAGATGCGCGTCGACCAACGCCAACTTGGCCGCCCGACGAACTTCGTCGAGCGGATTGCGAATTTCTTCCGCCGCCAGTTTGATCGCTTTTTGGTGATGCGATAAAGCCGTACGCACATCTTCGTTCGGCCCGCGAGCCGTCAGATCGCCCCACTGGCAATAGGCCCGAGCACGAACTTCGTTGGGTAACGCCGTATTTTCCGCAATCGATTGGGTGACGTTGTAGGCGTCGTCGTAATGTCCTAGTTCGGCTTGAATCAGTGCGCGCGTCAGTCGATATTCAGGTTTGGCGCCAACGCCCGATGCGGCGGTTTGCGCGGCATCCAGCGCTTCGGGCAACTGTCCGAGTCGGCGTTTCAATCGCGCAATCTCATGCCATGCCGCAGCGTTGAACGATTCGAGTTCAACGGCGGCGTTAAGATCCGCTAGTTTCGCTTCGATCCGCTCGCTCGGATATCCTTGGGCCCGAATCAAATACGCCTCTGCGGTCGGTCGTTGAATCACGACGCTTTCCACCAAAAATTTTCGTTCTTCAGGGGCGTAACTGAACAATGCGCCCCGTTCGGGATAGACCAGGCCGAGCAGCACGCCGAACTCGTCATGGACTTTGGCGCCTTCGCTTTCCACAATTTTTAATTGTTGACGAACTTTTTCCGCCGGCGTCGGCTGATCTAAAACAAGAAACAGCGTTTCCAGTTGATCATTCTCAAGCGTCGCTTCGATGCGTTCAAAGCCATTCGAATCGAATACCAACAACTTTCGTCCGTCGACGATCGACTGACTGATTGAAGGTCCCCAGAGCGCGACCAACTGTTCGAGCTTCGCTTGACCGGCGACCAGCGATTGCATGTCGCCTGACTTGGCCGGATTGGGTTTCGGCGCTGTTGGGCTGACGACTGCCGCCGGTTTCTTCGGCGGCGCCGCTTTCGGTTTGACCGGCGTCGGCGCTGTTGGCTCGGCGGGCGGAGTCGGCTTCGATGGCGCCGCTGGGGCAGGATTCGGGTCTCCGTCAAGGATTCGCGAGATTTTCAGCGGGCCGTCGTTCGAGTTGTTTTTTTTCTTCGTATCAGGATATTTTCCCAGCGGCGTCTTAATGCGCAACACCGATTCGCCGCTTACCGGCGGCCGCGGCACGCGACTGGGAGAAGTAAACGTTTGGGGAGCCGGCGTCGGCGCAACCTGGTCCTGGGCCGGATTGGTCGGCGCAGCGTCGGTTTCGCTTTCTTCGCCGTAAAGCGGAAACGCGAAACAGAGCAATAAGAATACGAAACTGATGAAACCGACTAAGCGGCTGCTCGCCATGGACATGTCGAACTGTCCTCTAATGCAACTTGGTCCAATTTGCCTCCTGCAATTGGCGAGCATCCTCGCCGGGGAGCAATAAGGCGGGGCGAGTATACCGAGTCCCCAGCCTCGTCCAAGAGCAATTCAGGGGCGTGCTAGCATTATGCGGGCGATGTTCGCGATAGAACATGCGAATCGAGCGGCGCCGCTGCCGCTAGGGCTAGTCTTCCAGGTCAAGCCCTTGCGGTTGCGGCAGATCCTCGAGCGAACTGAGCCGAAACATCTTGAGGAAGCGGTCGGTCGTCGAATAGGTCTTCCGCTTTTCTTTACCTTTACCGGCGCGTTCTAGTTGAAGCAACTGTCGGCGGACCAACTGGTTAAGCAGCGGGCCGCTCGGTTTGCCTCGCAATTTATCAATTTCTTCGCGGGTCGCATTCTGGTTGTAGGCGACTAGCGCTAAGACGTCGACGGCCGGCTGCGATAATTTCGCTTCGCGAACTTTGCCATAAAATTTTTCGCGCAGTCGCCAGAACTCGTCGCGTAACGTCATCCGAAAGCCGCCGCCGGAAGCGACAATCTCGTAGGGGCAACCTTCTTCGAGATAGGCTTGATTGAGTTCTTCGACTAAGTCGGCGATTTCGTCGACGCCGACTCCCCGCATCCGAGCCGCTCCCCGCTCGGCGGATAGCGGAGAGTTATCAGGGCTGCCGACAAAAAGCATCGCTTCAAGAATCGTGCGTGGAGAGAGTTCGCAATCGTCCGGCTCTTCTTCGCTCGCCAAGACTCGATCGATCACCTCTTCCGGCGCCGCTTCGGCGTCTTCAGTTGGCGAAGGTTCGGCGTCCTCGGCATCGGCGAACGGTTCGTCGCCGCCCATGGCGGCCGCAAACGCGGCGCTCAACTTCTCTAGCGACAATCCTTCGTCCAGATCGTCGCCAAAATCGTCTTCGGGTTGCGATTCGCTACTACTCACAGGCGACTTTTCGGCCTCCTAGTTCCAACGCTTGGCGACTTCGCTTTTCATGAAGGTCAAGCTGTCGCGGGCCAAATCCAACTCGGTCGAATACATTTTGCGCCAGATCTTCGTCGCGGCGGCGATTTCGGGCAAGGCGAGACCGAACGCTTCAACAACCATCCAACCGTCGTAACCGACTTCTTTCAGCGCGTCGAAATTGACGTCCCAATGAACGTGACCCGTACCAGGCGTGCTTCGATCATTTTCAGAGATATGGACGTGGGTCAGCATGTCGGAGCAATCGCGAATCGCTTGAGCGATCCCTTTTTCTTCGATGTTTGAATGGAACGTGTCATACATCACTCGGCAGTTGGGGTGATTCACTTCGCGAGCGAACCGAGCCGAATCGGAATGCGTGTTTAAGAAATAGCACTCAAAACGGTTCAGAGCTTCGACGCCCAGCATCACGTTGACTTGCCCGGCATGTTCCGCGACTTGTCGCATCGAATCGACGCCCCATTTCCATTCGTCGGCGCTCGGCCCGTTGCCGCTGAATAGGCCGATGGCCGAATGATAGGGGCCCACTAGCGTTTCGGCGCCCAAGGCCTGACAGCAGTCGAGCGTTCGTTTGTTCAGACGTACCCCTTCAGCGCGTATGTTCGGGTCGGAACTGATTGGGTTATCTTCTTCGTTTCGCACAGTCACGGCCGTGCAAGCGAGGCCGATATTTTTGAGTCGCTCTCCGAATTTTCCCCATTTGTCGACGTCTAGATTGAAAAGCGGAATTTCGACTCCGTCATAGCCCATCTCTTTAAGACTTTCGACCACCGGCAGTAAGCTGTCATCGGGGTCGCCGGACCAAAGCAGCAGGTTCATGCCGAACTTCATGAGATGTTCTCCAGGGCTATCAAGGCGTTGGGGCGGATCGATCAGGAAGAGTCAGTTTCGAGAGAGAGTAAACCAGCGAAATGATTCGCAACCTCCGATCGCATCGTCGGTAGCAGCGAAGCGAAACCGCTCGGTAGTGCCGGTAGTTTGACGCGCTGAAGGACCTGATTCAAGCGGAGAATAAGCTTTTCATCCTCGGCATAGTCTTCTAGAAAGCGAACTTCCAGAAATCGCTCGATAAACCAAGCCACCCGATCGCTGCTGCGAGTCGCGATTTGATTGACGGCCGACTCCACGATGGCCGGATCGA
>JBITAD010000620.1:0-5960 GCA_044439945.1 Blastopirellula sp. JB062 | reverse complement strand
AATCGCATGACCAATAAGTTTTGTACGGTCTCTTTGCCCAAATAGTGGTCGATGCGATAGACGTGATCTTCCGCAAAGACCTTGTGCACGTCGACGTTCAATTTTTGGGCGGTCGTCAGATCCGTGCCAAACGGTTTTTCGATGACTACGCGGCGCGGACCGACTGACTGATCGGCCATGCCGGCCGCTCCGATCATCGCAACCGCAACCGGATAAAGCTTCGGCATGGTCGATAGATAGTAAACTCGCGACGCGTCGCCGCCGTCTAGCTGATCTAAAAAGGCGGCCAGGCGATCCATATCGTCCGAATCTTGCAAATCGCCGGGCTGATAATAGATTTGCGATGCGAATTCGTTCCAGACGCCGGGCTCAAACGACTCGCCCGTGAATTGTCGCGTCGTTTTCTCTAATTCGGCGCGCCATGCGTCATGAGAAAACTCAGTACGCGAAACCCCGACGACGCGCGTCGATTCGGGCAGACGCCCTTTGCGACACAGCAGATACAGGGCAGGAATCAGCTTGCGACTAGTAAGATCGCCGGAAGCGCCAAAAATCACGATCGTGTGCGACATGGTTGCTTTCGTTGAAAGAGCGAAGTATGCGCGCAGTGCGACACCGCTATTTTAGAACGTCTTTTCTACGTCGCGAAACCGGGCCGTCGCGTTCTTGGCGAACCAAGAGGGCTTAGAACCGCATCGCCGTAAAACCGCCGTCGACGTAGATTGTAGCGCCGGTGATAAAACTGCCCGCCTTCGGCGATAACAGAGTGATCGCCGCCCCTACCAGTTCTTCCGGCTCGCCAAACCGATTCATCGGCGTTTGCGACATGATGTTCGAAACACGATCTTGATCCAAGATTTTTCGGTTTTGCTCCGCCGGAAAAAAGCCAGGGCAAAGCACGTTTACGCGGACTTTTCGCGTCGCATATTCGCGCGCTACGTTTTGCGAAAGATTGACGACCGCCGCCTTCGAAGCGGAATAGGCGTAAACGCGCGACAACGGCAGGTGGGCCGTCACGCTGCCGATATTCAAGATCGATCCGCCGTCGGGCTGAGACGACATCAGCGGTGCGAACAATTGGCAAGCCAAGTGGGTGCCGGTCAAATTGGTCGCAATGACCCGCTCCCAATCTTCGTCGGTAATCTCTTCGTACGGCACCGAAGAATTGACGCCGGCACAATTGACCAACATATCGACCGAGTTAAATTTGGCGAGCGTCGCGTCTTTCAACTCGGCCAACGAGTCTCGATCGACGGCGTTGACCCGTTGAAAAATGGCTTCGCCCCCCAACTCTTCGATCCGCCCGACTTGGGCGGCGCCTCGCTCCGCATTCATGCCAGAGACGACGACCTTGGCCCCAGCTTGGGCCAGCCCCTCGGCAATGGCCCCGCCCAAAACGCCCGTCGCACCGATGACGATGGCCGTTCGGCCTTGAAGGCCGAACAAGCCCCGTAAATAACTATCTGACATTGGGTCCTTTCTCGACCGTAAATCTATCGAACGTCCGCGCCGTCGAACGGGTTCATGCTTAGTCTTGCGGCTCTTTACGCAGCTTTAGCCATTCGGCGTGGAAAGTTCCTTCCATATCGTTCCGCTTGAACGTATGAGCGCCGAAATAATCGCGTTGCGATTGCAACAAGTTGGCCGGCAGACTCTCGCGACGATATCCGTCGTAATACGCCAACGCGCCAGCAAACGCCGGGGCAGGAACGCCCAGTTCGGCCGCGGTGCTCACCACTTTTCGCCAGCCGGCTTGGGCCTTGGCGATCGCTTCGGTGAAGTAGGGAGCGAGCAGCAAATTTTCGAGATTCGGGTCGGCGTCGAACGCTTCTTTGATCCGATCGAGGAATTGAGCGCGAATGATGCAGCCGCCGCGCCACAGCAAGGCGCAGTCGCCGTAGTTGAGCGGCCAATCATGTTCGGCCGCCGCCGCTTGCAACTGTACGAAACCTTGGGCGTAGCTGATAATCTTCGACGCGTATAGCGCGTCGCGGACCTGATCGATAAACTGTTTCTTGTCGCCGCTGAAGGTGTCGGCCGGACCATTGAGAACTTTGCTCGCACGAACGCGAGCTTCTTTGGCCGCCGACAAACTTCGGGCGTAAACCGCCGTCGTCACCAACGTGCTGGGGACGCCCAAGTCAAGCGCCAATTGGCTCATCCATTTGCCGGTTCCTTTGGCGCCGGCGGCGTCCAACACCTTGTCGACCAAAGAGTCGCCGGTCTTTTCGTCTTTGACGCTGAAGATGTCGCGAGTGATTTCGATCAAATAGCTTTGCAGATCGCCGCGGTTCCATTCGTCGAAAACGTCGTACAACTCGTCGTTGGTCAAACCGATCGCATGCTTCAGCAGGAAATAGGCTTCGCAGATCATCTGCATGTCGCCGTACTCGATGCCGTTGTGCACCATTTTGACATAGTGCCCGGCGCCGCGCGGGCCGACCCATTCGCAGCACGGAATATCGTCGTTCGGGCCGACTTTGGCGGCGATCGCTTGAAAAATATCTTTGAGATGCGGCCAAGCGGCTTCGCTGCCGCCGGGCATCAAACTGGGCCCCTTTAACGCTCCCTCTTCGCCGCCGGAAACGCCGGTGCCCGAGTAAAGAAGGCCTTTCTCTTCGACGTACTTCGTACGGCGTTCGGTATCGCTATAAAGCGTGTTGCCGCCGTCGATGATGATGTCGCCTTTGTCCATTAACGGAATCAACTGGTCAATAATGGAATCGACGGCCGGCCCCGCTTTGACCAACATCATGACCTTACGCGGCGTCTTGAGCGACTTGACCAGGTCTTCGAGCGTGTGGCAGCCGACAAATTTTTTGCCGGCGGCGCGACCGCTGACGAACTCGTCGGTCTTTTCGGTGGTGCGATTGTAGACGGCGACGCTATAGCCGCGACTTTCGACGTTCAAAGCGAGATTCTCGCCCATCACGGCCAAACCGATTAAACCGAAATCACATTGTTCGGACATGGTTTTTCACTTTCTTGCAAGATAGTAGTCGTCTCACGCGGTGACGCGGACTGGCGGATATTTCTTAAATCGCGGCGGTTATACGTCTTCGACCGGCCAACTGGGGCGCGAAGGCAAATAGCTGTCGAATTCGTCCAATAGCGCCTGCTGATAATCGCCGGCGAATTGACCGCTGAGGAATTTATCGATTCCTTCGTCATGGAATCGTTTCCAACTGTTTTCTTCGTCGCCCGGATTAATCGGATAGAACAAACATTGATTCGCTTTTGCGGCGTTATAGTCGCCCGGCGCATCGCCGATCATCAACGTTTGATTTTCCGCGTACTTGGCGGCGTTGGTCAAAGTTTCTTTCTTGTTGCCCGCTTCTTGACCGCAGATGGCGGTAACGTATTTGGCCAGATCATGCTCGGCCCATTCCGACTCAAGCGCTTCGTTGGGGGTCGCTGAAACGACTAGCATGTCGGCGCTGTCCTTAAGCTTTTCGAGCGACTCGCGAACGTACGGAAACGGCGGAACGCCGCGCACCATCGAGGCGACCGTATCGTTGACCGCAATGGACCACTCCAAGCAATGCTTCAGCTCGGCGTCGCCCGACTCGGCGACTTTTTTCTCTAGGGCCGGATTGCCGAGTTTCGTCTCTTCTTTGATCCATTGCACGACGGCTTGAGGGATATTGATCTTCGAGCCGCGCGCCTTCACTTCGGGGCGTTTGCCGAGCCACTCCAAGGCTTCGATCAAAGCCGGAAAACGATTGATTCCGCGGCTCTTCGAATAAAGATTGACGAACTCAGCCGCTTCCCGAGCGTACTTGCTGACCCCTTGCAACTCGTAATAGTTAATGATGTTCGGAATGAAGCATTCTTTGTGCTTCAGTTCCATCGTGTCGAAGACGCAGCCGTCGGAATCGATGCCAACAAGAAATTTTTTGCTCGGTTCAATTTGATAGGTCATCGTCTTTGATCAGTTTGGGGTGTTTGGATAAGGAAAACGCCGATTTCGCCCTGTTATTCCGGGGCTTTTTGGCGATCGGCTTGCGGCACGTAGGCGGCAAGTTTCTGGTCGGCGAACATCGGCTGCAAGCGGGTCATCCGTTGGCGACCGTCGATCATCGGCAACGAAACCATCCCTTCGCCCAACAGCGGTTTAGCGTATCGCACGAAATCGTCGCTCACGTCATAGCCGTTGTCCGTGATCCACGCTTTAGGGAAGGTACGTTCGCTATTGGCGACTTCGGCAAGCGGCGCCTTGTCGTAACGAACGCTATAGACGGGGCCTTCGTTTCGCAAAATGGTCGACATATAACCCGACTCGCGCCGCGCGGCTAACAACGCCGCCATTTGTCCGGCGTGGTACGCTTCGTCCAGGTCGACGCTCGATGCGTACGCCATCGCGTGGCGTTGATCAGTGCCGGAAACGTTGCAGCGAGCGGCGCCTTTAACCGCCAAGCCGTTCTGATTGAGATAGTTCGTCACCAGTTGAGCGACCGTGATTTGGCTAGAGCTGAACGACGTATGCCCGAACGAATCTTTGACCTCGCCGATATCGCCGACGTTAAAGCCTTCGCTGATTACCACCATGCAGCGGCCATCTTTTTTCAGCTGCTCGTTGACGTTTTGGTGCAACTCTTCTAGCGTGCAGGGCGATTCGGCCAAATAAATCTGCAACGGCATTTCGCGATTCGGATCGGCTAGACGCGCGGCGGCCGGAATATAGCCGATCTTGCGCCCCATCGCCTGCATTACCAAAACCGGATCGGCAGGGCTGCTTCCCCGATTTTCTTCGTTCGCATACTGAACCATATGGCTCCAGTATTTGGCGGTCGACGCATAGCCCGGCGTGTGGTCGATCAGCTTGAATTCGCTGTCGCCGACGTCGTTGTCGATCGTTTTCGGACCGCCGATTCCGACCAAATCGAGCCCGCGTTCTTGCGCCATCAACGCAATTTTGTTCGCGGTATCCATCGAGTCATTGCCGCCGATGTAGATGAAGTAGCCGACGTTATGGGCCTTAAGAACTTCAATCACTCGATCGAAATCTTCGTTTTGCCATTGCTTCAGCTTATAGCGACAAGTGCCGATCGAACCGGCCGCAGGCGTATAACGAAGCAGCGAAATTTCGTCGACCGGTTGATCCGAAAGATTGATCAACTCTTCTTTCAACACCCCTTCGATGCCGTGATGCGCGCCGTAGACCGTGCCGATCTCGTCAAGATCGCGGGCCATTTCGATGATGCCGCGCAGCGTATTGTTGATCACAGGGCTCGGGCCGCCGCTCTGGGCGACGACGAGATTCTTGGGGGCGCTCATTTCGGAACTCTGGCAGCAAAGGGGGCGAAACGAAACCGGCCGCAAGCTCCTCTCGCCGACGAGATCGCTGCGACAAAACCGCCAATTTTAGTCGAGTAAAAAGAACCGGACAATTAGGGGCGTGCAAACCCCAGGCAATCGCCAGTGATCCCAGCTTTGGGGAGGCGATTATGCGATTAGCCGAGCGGAACCGCAAAAACGAGAAGAATCGCGTCCCCTAGAGAAGGGCGCCGCGAAGACTAGACCGCTCAACCATGCGGATTTTCAAAATGAAAGCGTCGCCGCATTTGCCCGCAATTTAAAATGCAGGCTTGCGCCGACTTCGGCTGCGTCCGTAAAACGCTCCCCAATCGGGTCATACAGAGGCGCCAACCGCAAAAAGCCGAAGACAGCCGCCAGCGTTAAACCGACGCGCGTCCCGCTCGCGCGTATGCGCCTAGCAGTTTTAGAACGTGCCGCCCCGCTTGCTGCTTGTCGCCGCCTGCGGCCGCATTGCAGACCGATCCGGCGATTTCCGCGATTTCGGGGTATCCGTAAACTTCGCTACAGCGATAGATGAAATGGCTTAATCGGCCCGCTTCAGACCAATTTTTTTCTTTGACCGCCGCCACCAATTCATCGATGTGCGGGGTCAAACCGTCTAAAAATTTTTGCACGCGGACGTTATCTAACGCGATCCGCAG
>JBITAD010000619.1:0-5971 GCA_044439945.1 Blastopirellula sp. JB062 | reverse complement strand
CGGGCGGAATGGAAGTGACGCCTTCCAACCCGCTCAATCCGTCCGGTACGTTACGAGCGCGACTGGACGCAAGCTTGGTCGTAAACCCCAATCTGGTGATCAAATCGAACGGCTCGCGAATCGAAGTCGAGATGAGCGCCTCGTTGATTGCGGAAGGGAGCGCCGGCAACGAAATTATCTTTACTTCGCTGCATGACGATCGCTATGGATTCGGCGGCACCTTCGACACCAACAACAACGGCATCGCCGGCGCCGACCAAGATGGCGACGGCAATATCGACGCCCCCTTGCCGCAAGAAGGAGGTTGGAGCGGAATTTACTTCGCTCAAACCTCGAGCGGCAGCTTGGATCATATCGTACTGGCCTACGGCGGCGGGGCCTCGCGCGTCGCAGGCGGAGTCAGCCATTTCAACGCGATCGAAGTCCATCAAGCGAACGTGCGTATCGCCAACAGCTTGTTTGAAGAAAATGGAGACGGCCGCGGGGTTAACGATCCAGGCGAAACGCGAGCCGGACATAGCAGCAACGCTACCGGTACGATTTTCGTCAGGGGCGCTCAACCGATCATCGTTAATAACAACATTCGCAATAACGCCAGCGCGGCGATCAACATCAACGTTAATTCGCTCAATTCCAACTTGGTCGTCGATTGGGGCCGTTCGACCGGTTTAGTCGACATTACGCCGGGAGTCGGCGACAACCAAGGAGCGTTGATCCGCAACAACCTGGTGACCAACAATGGCTCGCTTGACCCCACCACCGGCGTTCGCGGCTTCGGCGTGAACGGCATGATCGTTCGCGGCGGCGTCCTAACGACGCAAAGCGTGTGGGACGACACCGACATCGTCCACGTCTTGTTCGACGAAGTCGTCATCCCCGACTTGCACACCTACGGCGGATTGCGAATTGAGAGCTCCTCGAAAGAAAGCCTGATCGTCAAATTGTTGGGCGAAGACGCCGGTATCACCGCGTCGGGTACGCCGCTTGATATCGACGATCGTATCGGCGGCATGTTGCAGGTGATCGGTCAGCCTGGCTATCCGGTCGTGTTTACGTCGCTGTTTGACGATACGGTCGGCGCCGGTTTTGACGAGAACGGGGTCGCCGCCGTCGACACCGACAACCTGGGAGATGCGCAATCCGCATCGGCCGGCGATTGGCGTAGCCTTTTGATCGACGAATACGCGAATGATCGCAACGTCGACGTCATCGTCGAGAGCGAAAGCAATAACGCGTCTTCAGTCGGCACGAACGGTTCGCCGCAATCCGCGCAAGCGTTGGGCATTTTGGCGCCCGACGAATTCGCCGGCGACGACAATCGCCGTCTCGGCTTCGAGGTTCACGGCTATCTTAGTTCACCGGCCGACGTCGACGTCTATTCGTTCAAAGCGACTCCAGGCACCGAAGTCTGGCTCGATCTTGACCGTACGACTTACGCCTTGGATGCGATCATCGAATTGATCGACGACGCCGGTAACGTAATCGCGCGCTCGACCGATAACGATTCGATCTTCGGCAATTACGTCGCCGCCGATCAAGTCAATTTAATGCCGAAGTCGGGCACGTATGATCAAGATCGTTGGACGATCAACCCGAGCGACCCTGGCATGCGAATCGTGCTGCCGGGTAATCCGTCGTCGTCGAACAGCACGTTCCATGTCCGCATTCGCAGCAACAGCGCAAACCTAGGAACGGAACAACACTTCTCAAGCGGCAGCTATTTGGTTAGCCAAGACCAACTGACGAGCGGCCTGACCTCCGGCGTTTATCAGTTGCAAATACGCCTGCGTGAAGTCGACGAATTCGGCGGTTCCACCATCAAGCAAGCCGACGTCCGATACGCGACCAACGGCATCGAAGTCTACGGCCAACCCGCCCATTCGCCGCTGCTCGGCGAATCGGCCGAAGACGACAACGACAACAACGACACGCAAGGCGGGGCGCACAATGTCGGCAACCTGCTGAACACCGATCGAGATGCGATCAGCATCGCCGCCGGCCTTGCTGATCGAAACGACGTCGATTGGTTCGAGTTTGAACTGACGCGCGATTTGATTCAGCAGATCCCGGGCTTCTCTGCCGACGAACTGTTCGCCAGTTTGATGATCGACCTTGATTACATGGGCGGCGATCGGGGCAACGCGCAAATCGCCGTTTACGACGCAAGCGGGCAATTGGTGCTAGTCAGCCGAGATTCGAGCATCGGCGACGATCAAACCAACTTCGAGTTTGTGGCGAATCCCGATTATGATCCCGATTATACGCCGATGGCCGATCAAACTCGCGGTTCGCTCGCCACGACCGATCCATACATCGGAACCGTGCACGTTCCGCAGGGAACATACTACGTCGCCGTTTCTTCGACCGCGCAAATCTCGAATCAGCTATCGCAGTTCTACGAAGAAAATCCGACCAATCCGCTCGTCCGACTCGAACCGGTCGATTCGGTTCAACGCATTGTCGAAGAGCATATCGGTACGAATACGACGTCGACTGCCGCGGCGCCTGACATCGCCGTCTTCCTCCGCAACTCGGATCACACCAAAGACTATCACCTCAGCGATATGGTGATGTTCGTTTCGGTCGACGTGGGAGCGGAACAAACTCAAGTTTGGGCGATCAATCCGTTTACCGGCGCTGTTGAAGCTTATATCGGCCAATTCGGCTACGACGTGGGCGATATCGGAATGCGACCTGACGGCAGCTTGTTCGCCTACAGTTTAGACACGGTCGGCGGCAATGCGCCGATTGCGGCTAACAACGGCAACTTTATCCAAATCAATACCGGCACAGGCGCCGCAACCTTCATTCGCGACGACGGCTTGCAAACCTACACGCTGGATGACGGCGATCCGGCCGTCGACCATGTCATCGGCGGAACGGGTTTCGGCTACGGTTACTATTTTAACGCTCTCGCCTATGGATATCTGTCTGGCAACCCTGACGCTGACGATATTCTCGGCTTCGCCGTCGGCAATCACGCCGGCGGAGGTCCTGCCTTCGGCCAGACGAACGGACAAAACATTTTGTTCCGGGTCGACGCTTCCGACGCCGACGGCAATACGACCCCGACCGGCGTCGTCATCGACTCCAACGGATCGCCGAACGACGGCGCCAACAACGACACCAACGGCGGCAGAGCGCAAGGCATCGCCGGAACCGACGCTCGCGCGGTCGGTCAAATCGATACCAGTTTCGATCCTGTCGGAATTGGCGCATCAAGCGTGATCGTCAGCTCGGCCTCGCGATATGACGATGACGGCGAGACGGTTAACTCCATCTACCAAGATGGCGATTCGTTCATCATCGATGGCGACGGCGATCTGTTGACCCTCGGCGATCAGATCACGGTTCAGTTTAACATGGGCGACGAGCTGAATTTTGAGTCGCTCAATCGCTTGATCACCACCGATCCTACGACTTCGCTGATCACGCGTAGCGGCGGACCGGCAGTCACCGAAGGCCTGACTTTTAGCGACGGCACGAACACCTACGAAATCGTTTACGATCAGTTCCTCGACTTTAGCAACGTCAATAGCCCGCTCTCAGCTGACGACGAAGGTTCGGCGATCGTGATTGAAGACGAATCGGGCAATCGGCTCTTCCTCTACCTGGAAGATATTGCCGAAGCCGATGCGAATGACGGTTTCGCCAGCGCCAACGGCTTTAACGCTGCGACCGACTTGGCGGTTGCGGTGAATTATCGCGGCGGCACGACGACTCGCGAAGCGTTGATTCAAGCGGTTCAACAAGCGATTCACGATAACACGGCCGAGAATAATCCGGCTTCGTCGTTTGAAGGATCGGTCTATCGTAGCGGCGATAGACTAGCCATTTTGAACGACGCCGACATTCAGATCATCGCTGGAGACAACGACGGCACCAACATCTTCGGCGGAGTCGTCGTCGACGGCCAAAATGCGACTGCCAACGTTGCGGTAGTCATCGACATCGCAGCGACCGAACTCGAACTAGCCGAAGCGGTCGAAGCTGCGATCGATGGAGCTGGCGCCGTCACTCCTAGCCGCTTTGGCACTCGAATGACAATCGACGCCGCTGGCGCCGACTATAGCAATCTTGTGGCCGCGGGGCTGGTCGACTTGACCTCCAATAGCGCCAGTACCGGAGACGTGGTCGTTAATATCGGCGCCGCTTCTACCGCAGAAGAAATTGCGGACGCGATTGCCGCCGCGGTCGACGCCGAGGCAGATTACGGAGCGGTCAGCGGCACAGGAGGGCGTATCACCTTCACGTACCAAGGCGGCGATGCGACGGTTTCCGCCAATAATCTCTTCCAGGTGGGCGGCGTCGGTAGCGGCGGCACGATCACCGGCCTGGCAATCATGGAAACGGAACTCTACGCAGTCGACAACAACGGCGGCGTTTTCTTCCTCGACAACCCGACTTCAACAACCACTTTTCAAGCCGATTATCTTGGTCAAATTTTGGACGCCAATGATAACCCGGTCCGGTTCGTCAGCCTGGAAGCTGGGCCGCGCGTGGTCGAAGCGGACGACGCCTACTCCAATATCTTGTTCGGCATGTCCGATACCGGCGTCATGTATGCGATCACTATTCAACAGGATGTCCAGGGATACCCGGAAGCGGTTCTGGCGCCGGTCTTTGCCGGCGGACGGACCAGCATCGCCACCTCGCTGGTCTCAGCCAACATTTCCGGAACGATCACCGGCGTCGCCATGGGCACGCTTAACAGGAACCTGTGGCACACGACCACCACGCGTGAGAACGACCCCGGTCACGGTATCGACGTACCGATCACCGGCTGGCGAGACGCGGAAGCCGGCGGCGTCAGCTTCTACTTTGGCAACGAGGCGGATACCTTCGGCGAAAACAACGCCTACGGCAATGCGACGAGCGACAACTATGATTTCCCGCAGGGCGCCCACGGAACGCTGATTACCGAAGACTTTAGTCTCGAAGGGTATGACGCAGGCGACTTGCCGGTTCTCTACTTCAACTACTACTCAGATACCGACAACGTGAACGGCGATTTGGCCCGCGACTCGTTACGCGTTTTCATCGCCGGCGACGACGGCAACTGGGAACAGTTGACGACCAACAACAATTACATGTTAGACGGCGAATTCAACGACGAATTTGACGCGTTTGACAAAGAAACGCTGGAAGCACGCGCCGTTGGGACCACTCAAGCCGTCAACGGCGCCGGCAATACGGTGCAACCGACTTACGACAATACCAACACCTGGCGACAAGTGCGGATCGATCTTTCGCAGTTCGCCGGACAAGACAATCTGAAATTACGTTTTGACTTCGCCACGGGGGGACAAATCAATATCGGCGGGGTCGGACGCAATGAAGCCGGCCAGAACTTCGCCGCCGATACGACCGAAATCCGCGCGCTCGATTCATACAAGCATGACGACGGCGAAGTCTTTTCGATCACCGACCCATACTCGGGCGAGGTTTACTACTTTGAGCTGAACAAAGGCCAAACCCTGGGAGTCGGAACCGCCGACTTATTCAATGACGGCGATCTGTTCACCCTGACCACCAATCATCCGACGACCCCGGTCACGCGAACCTTCGAGTTCGACACGGTGGGCGACGGCGGAACGGTCGGCGACAACGTCATCTACATCTCGGTTTCGGATACGCCGGAAACGATCGCCGAAAAATTGCGCATCGCAATCAAGGGCGACGTGATGCTTGGCACGGACGTTCGCGTATTCCGTACCGGTCACGAGTTAACGATTCGCGACATTGTCGACATCGGCAATACGCAAACCCCGGAAGATCTGGTCCTTGTCGATGACGGCAGCGGTCCAATTCTCGGCTTGCAGATCGACGGTACGGAAGAAGGCCGCGGCGCAAACACGTTTACGACGCTGGTCAACGCCGCCGGCGAAGTTGAGACCGACATCTTCGAATTGCACACGATCGATTTGCACGATTCCAAATTCATTACTGAAAACCCGGAAGCCGACGGGCA
>JBITAD010000618.1:0-6035 GCA_044439945.1 Blastopirellula sp. JB062 | reverse complement strand
GGTCAACTCGATTACGCTCGAAAACACCGGCGTGATCCTGAACGTCATTCCGCGGATCAGTCCTGACGGCATGGTGGTAATGTACGTGCAGGCCGAACGTTCAGAGGTCGGCAACGAGGCGGACGGCATTCCGATCTCGATCAACCAGAACGGCGACGTGATCCGAGCGCCACGCATCAATACGCAAACGGCTACCACGACCGTTAGCGCTCGCTCGGGCCAAACCATCGTGCTAGGCGGTTTGATTCAAAAAAGAACGACGGTCGTTTCTCGTCGGGTTCCGCTGTTAGGCGACATACCGGTCGTCGGTTCTCTCTTCCGTTATGACAGTTTTGACGGCGATCGAAGCGAATTAATGATCATCTTGACGCCGACGGTGGTCGATTCGGATCAAGACGTCGAACGCGTTCGCGAACAAGAGATGAGCCGTATGAGTTGGTGCTTGGCTGACGTCGCCGACATTTATGGCGCCGAAGCGCTGTATGGAGTCGATCACTCGATTCCGGAGGGTGATATTTTAGAAATTTATCCCGACAACAACCCGGCGGCCCCAATCGAAAACCCTAAGACGCCCGGAGAAGTGATCCAGACGCCTCACTTGCCTTCGACCGGCTCGCCGATGGCGCCTACCACGCAGTTGCAGCCGCAAAATTTTGAGCGACCGGTTCGCGAACTCGTCAACCCGCCGCAGCTTTCGCCGGCGAATCTGCAGCCGGCCAGTTACGGGGTGGCGCCTGCCGGCTATAACGGCTTCGCCCCATTCCAAGAGCCGCGTCCCGTTCGTCTGCCAGCCGTTGGACCGTAATCACAATTGGATGCGGCGGTGGAATCTTAGCGAAATCATACGACCCTCTTTGGGAAAGGGACAACGATGTTCCAATTGACAAGTCGCGTTCTCTTGATCGGAATTTTGGCGATCGCAATCGGCTGCAACACGATCACGCGTCGCACGCCTCGCATGCCATGGCAGGACAAAGAGGAAGAAGAGTACGGCGAACCGGCGAAACTGGTCGCTATCTGGAAAGACTCGGTCGTCGTGCCGCCGGGGCAAAGACCGACCCGCGGTTTCGGCGGGCGCGTCTATTTTTATGACGCCGCCAATAAGCCGGTTCGGGTACGCGGAGATTTTACGGTTTACGCGTTTGACGATGACGTATCGGGCAAAGGGAGCCAAAGTAAACCGGATCGCAAATATGTCTTTGAAGAATGCGATTTGCAATCGCACTATAGCATGTCGAAGATCGGTCACTCATACAGCTTTTGGATCCCGTGGGACGCCGTCGGCGGCGAGCAACGTTGCATTTCATTGGCGCCATACTTCAAAACGAAAGCGGGAGCGCTGGTCGCCGGCGAACAAAGTCGAACCGTCTTGCTAGGGCATGTGAAGCCGGAGGATACGTTGCCCCCGGCCGAAGCGGTACCGCAAGGGCCGGTCGTCCTTTCGTATGAAGCCGCCGCCGCTTCGTACGCACAAGGAGTGCGGGAGATGGGACGGCAGCCGCAATCTCAGACTCCGCCGCTTAACCGACAACACTTGCGGACGACGACCATTCCCGTACCGACGACCCTAGAGCAACGGCTGAAGATCCAAAACGAAAGCGGCATGGGCAATTCGCTCATCCGCCAGGCGCCTGCTCAGCCGCAACAAAGCCCGCCCCAGCAGCAGCCCCGAACTTTTTATCAGCAAAGCGCGTCGCAATATTCCAATCCGCATGCGATCCAGCCGCGCGCTCCGGGCAGCGGACAGACGTATCAACCATGGCAAAGACATGGCGCCGGAGGAATGCATGCAGGCGTCAACATACGGAACTTTCGTCCCGATTTCCACGACGCCGACCAGTTTAGCGAGTATCTGGCGACCGGCAGAAAACCTATTGAGGAAGCGGCTGCGGCGCCACCACAAGCTCGTTCTTTACCGACGCAACCCCTGGCTCCATCTTCACAAACCGTTCCGCCAGAGTTCGCAGGTCCTCAGATTCAACCGTCCCAGTCAACGTGGCCGCAGACCCATCCATCGCAACCTTTACGCTAGGCCAGGGAAGGTTGCGACGGAGCGATTTGCCGACTTGCGCCGCCGGAATCGTCGGATGTTTGAACTTAACGACCATTCGCGTCGGAATTTGCTTTTGCTCGGTTCCGCCGCCAAAATTTTGACCGAACCCTTGATTTCCGAACATGGCGCTCATACCGCGACGAAATTGATTCATCTGCGAGCTCGCTCGCGAAGCGCCTGCCGATTGACCCGTTGCCGAAGCCCCAAACGGATTGATCGCATTGTTCTGTTGCATTTGCTGGGCGGCCGAATTAACGGCGCCGGTCGTATCGCCGCCGCTCGACGTTCCGCCGAGCGAACCGCCCGAGCCTGACAGGCCGGAGGTGAGCGATTGCGGCGATATCTGCGTCGCATTCGAAAAGGCGGAAGCGGTCGGCGTAATCGAGTTGCCGAGATTGCTGCTGGAATTGCCGAAGTTGCTTGCCGCTTGCGTAAAGGTTTGCGCTTGAACGACGCCGCAAGCCGCTAGCAGTGCCGCCAGGGGGAAAGCCGCCGTGTAAATGTTTCGCCGCATTTCGGCTTCGCTCCAATAGAAAAATCCGCGCACATCCTAGTATATTCGTATCTCGGATTCGCAGGCAATCAAAAATCGTCGCCAGGCGATCTGATTCTTCGCACCGATTGCCTGGTATCACGATGATCGACCAGGGGGACGCCGTCGCCGCCGTCAATCTTCTGGCGCCCTATTTTCCGCTTTGGCCGAACAAGCGTCACCTTCCTAAGATTCTATCGCTGATTCGCCTGAAACTTTTCTCTAACCGGCGAAGTATTCGTTTTCGTAGCCCCTTGCAAGCGGCCTCGTTAGGCTCCCAATACTCGCTCTACTCGAACAAGGCGTTCAAAAAATGCGTTCAACACTCGTCAGATCGCTCTTGATCGTCGGAATCTTGTTTTCCGGCGTCGCCGCGATCGAAGCGGCACGACCCGCCGCATCCGACATTTTGCCCGACAACACGGTCGTTTACGCCCGATTGTCTGACATACGCGAATTGAAAGAAAAATCTGCGGAAACTTCGTTGGGCAAAATGTTCAACGATCCGCAAATGCAGCCGTTCGTCGCCGGCGTCTGGCAAGCGATTACCGAATCGATCTCTTCGGTAGAAGAGCGCGTGGGGCTGAGCTTGGACGAAGTCCTCTCGATTCCGCAAGGCGAAGTCGCCTTCGCGCTTGCTCCGCAAGAGGAAGGCCCGCTGGCGTTCATGCTGTTGATCGATCTGGGCGACAATCCGGTCGCCGCTCGCAAAGCTTTGGAAACTTTGGAAGAACTAGCGACCGGCGACGGCGCCACGCTCGACTCGCAAACTTACAAAGAGACGAAGATCAGCATCATCCAAGGACGCCGCGGCCCCTTGGCCTATTGCGAGCAAGAGCAAACGTTGTTGTTGTCGAACCGAACTGAAGCGTTAGAAGATTTGATTGAAAATTGGGACGGATTGCGAGAAAATCCGCTTTCTCAAAACGAAAAATTCATCACCATCGTCACCAATTCGCGCGGCGTCAAAGACGAACCGCCGCAATTGATGTGGTATGTCGATCCAATCGAAACGATCCGAGTCGTCACCGCTGGCGGTTCCGGCTCCGGTTACTTAATGGCGTTTTTACCGGTGCTAGGCCTCGACGGGGTTAAAGCGGTCGGCGGCAGCTTGGTCATCGCGACTGAAGACTTTGACTCCGTTTCGCACTTGCATGTCATGCTCGAGCGACCTCGAACCGGCGTCTTGGCGATGATCGCGCCGCAAAACGCCGACACCCAGCCCGAGATGTGGGTGCCTGCCGACGTGACCAGCTATATGACGTTGAATTGGGATATCGAGAAAACCCACGACGCGCTAGAGAACTTGTATGACAGCATCACTGGCGAAGGCAAATTGGCCGAAGATATCGATCGCCGCATCAATCAACGCTTAAAAATCGACTTTAAGACCGAAATCCTCGACAATCTCGAGGGGCGATTTACGCTGGTTCAGTGGTACGAGCCGCCAGCCCGTATCAACAGCCAAGGCACCATGCTGGCCGCCAAGGTACGAGATACGGCCGCCGCGCGCAAAACCATGGAGTCGATCGTCGAAAACTTTATGCGAGGCGAACTCGGCCTTGAGGTCAATCGCCATGACGTCGGCACGGCGACTTACTGGACTTTTATTCCGCCCGATCGCCCGCTGCCGGATGATATCAGCGACGCGCGTCGCCGTCGGATAGAGCGCGCTCGTCAGATGCGTCCCGAACCAACCTTGGGCCTTGTCGGCGAATATTTCTTCGTTGCGGATCGCCCAAGCTTGATCGATCAAGCGATTCAGACGCAAGCGACCGGCGATCGCCGCTTAAGCGACGACCTTAGCTACAAACTGATGCTGAGCAAGTTGCAGCGACAAGCGGGCGAGCGAGAGGTCAGCATGATTACGTTTCATAAGCCTGAGCAATCGCTGCGGATGTGGTACGAACTGGCGGAAGCCGAATCGACGAAAAAATTTCTCGACAATCGTGCTGAAGATAACCCATTTTTTGGCAATCTAAAGCGACAAATGGAAGCGAATCCGCTCCCACCGTTTAGCGTCTTATCAAAATATATGGCGCCCAGCGGCGGTATTTGGATCAACGACGAAACGGGCATTCACTTCATCGGCTTTCAGTTGAAGCGAGAAGAAGGCCTGTAGGATGCGATTATTCCGTCTCTGAAGGTAAGCGACGGATTGCGCCGGGAACGACTGCTTGATGCGTCTCGGCGCTATGAATCGCCGCAAAGCAAAGCGACAAGCTGAACAAATTATCGGCGGCCGAGTGTAGCGGTCGCCGATTTTCTTCAATCGCGCACAGCAATTCTCCCATCGCACCATGAAAACCGTCGGGAAACCAACTTCCGACCAGCGTCGGTTTGGCGATTCCCGCTTCGGTATAAAGCGTCAATGTTTGCTCTTTTTCGTTAGGCCCCAAGCTGTATAAGCTCCCGCGATCGCCGGCAATATAGGTTCGATCTTGTCGCCCGTACATCGTCGCCGCGTCGAACGAGAGCGAAGCCTGGCCATGTTCGTATTCGATCATCGCTTGCGCCCCTAGCGGCGGCATCAAGGTTTGCGTTTGAGTGCGCATCGTCGAAGCGAAGATTCTTAGCGGTTGATCGCGCATCAGGCAATTGACCATGTCAAACCAATGAATCGCATAGTCGTACATGATCAAGTGCTTGATCTTGGCAAATGGGGTCCCCTCGACCCAGCGATGGTCCCAATGTACCGACATATGAATGCCGTTCACGGCGCCTAGCAAGCCTTGTCGTATCGCTTCGCGGGCATAGCTGAAATGAGGCGCCCACCGCGCATTCTGGTTCACCGCCAATTTGCGGTCGCAACTCTCGGCCAACGCGACGAGTCGCTCGCCGACGTCGAGATCTAAGACGAACGGCTTTTGGCTCAAGACGTGCTTACCGGCCAGCAGAGCCGCTTCGATCAGTTTCGGACGAACGCCGGGGTGGGTCGCAATGTCGACGACTTCGATATCTTCCCGGGCCAATAGCTCGGCGGCGTCTTGGTAAACGGCGGCATTGGGGTAATATTCTTTGCGTCGTCGCTCGGCATTCTCCAGATCCAGGTCACACAGGGCCAGCACGCGATATCCGGCCGCTTTGTAAGCACGCAAATGATCTTTGGTGATCCCGCCGCAACCGATTAGTCCGATCCCCGGTTGGTAAGTTTTGGGGTCTTGCGGGCGATAGCGAAGATCGGGCGCATCAGTCGACTGCAGCGAACGGGACGACGGGGTCGTCTTGCGTGGTTTTTCAGCAGGCGTTGGCGAGTTCGACATACGAGAATCAGCTTTCGGAACGGGAGAGAACAAATCGAGACGCAATGATTTGGGGCAAGGGCCAAGCCATGTTACGCATCAAACCATTCTTCTGGAAGCGTCGTCGAGATTGCGTGGGGATGTTGCATCAGGACCGTAAATCAGGTAGTACTGGAGAATTACGCACCAACTGCTTGCACTCGGCAAC
>JBITAD010000617.1:3037-6055 GCA_044439945.1 Blastopirellula sp. JB062 | reverse complement strand
TCGCTCGCCGCAACCCAAAACGGTCAGCCACTCCGCCGATCAACGACATCGGCAGCGAAGCGATGATTGTTCCCCACATGTAAGCGAAAGAAACGTCGAGATTGCTTAATCGTAAATCAGCGGAAAAATAGGGATTAAACAGCGCCACTCCATAGGTTTGCCCCGGGCTGGTCGCAAATTGGGCGACCATCGATATCGGTAGAATGAGCCAGCCGTAAAAGAAGGGAACCGCGCGCACCACCCAATCAGCACGTTTCGGCGTCTCTGCCGACGGCGCCGCTTGGTCGGTTGAAGAGCAGACGTCTTCTTTCGGCGGTTTCGGTTCTAACGAGACGACGGCGGTCATGGGTACCTCAAGGTAAACAAGGAGGCTTGAAAGTTCATATCCTAACGGTCTTGCGAGTGCTCAGATACGTCAAATTGGTTGCGGTTTTCACCAGAATCGGTCTGGTTGGGGGGCAGTTTCCTTAAGGCCCACTTAACGTTGCGCCGATTTCCCTTCGTCATTCGGTAATTGCAGCCAGGCTCGTCTCTCGATAGGTTGGACAGTCTGCCGCCGCCATTTTTTACCCCATTAGAGGCAATACGAAACATTCATGGGCCGCCTTGGTACTGCACTGTCGTTGTTCTTTAAGATTCTGTTCAATCGCGAAACGGCCGAGAAAGCGGAAGCGACGCTTCTATTGCCTGCCGCCGCAGAACAACCGACGGAGGACTCTGCGCCGCAGCCCCCCCAACCGGTCGCCGCGTCTGGAGTCGACGCTTTGATTTTGTTGGCGGCGCTGCAGCGCGAAGCTCGTTTTCTCGATTTGTTTCAGGAAGATCTGAGCAGTTTTACAGACGCGCAAATTGGCGCCGCGGTTCGCGACGTGCATCGCGATACGAAAGCGACCCTTGATCGCATTTTTGGAATCGCGCGACTCCGCGAGGAGGAAGAAGGAACGAACATCGAAGTTTCTTCTTCCTTTGATCCGGTCAAATTACGTCTTGTCGGATCGGTTGGCGCTACGCCTCCGGAGCGCGCTCGTTTGGTGCATGCAGGCTGGCGCGCGACCAAATGCGAATTGCCCAAGTGGAACGGCCAAGCCGAAGCGGCCAAGATTCTGGCCCCGGCCGAGGCCGAGGTTTAATCGCTCTCACGGCGCGCTCATTCTCTGAAAAGGATTTTGAACCATGGCTGCGAAATACGTCGTGGGCATCGATCTAGGCACCACCAACAGCGTGGTCGCGTTCGCCTTGCTCGAAAGCGATCAGGCCGAAGTCGAACTGCTGGAACTGCCGCAACTAATCGCCCCCAACACGATCGAAAATCGCCGCTCGTTGCCGTCCTTCGTCTATCTCGGCGGAGAAGCGGAGCAAACGCAGCAATCGCTTGATTTGCCCTGGGCGACGCAACGCGACTTCGCCGTGGGCGAAATTGCCCGCCGGCAATCGGCGGACGCTCCCGATCGCACCGTAGGAGGCGCCAAAAGCTGGCTCTCGCATCACAAGGTGGATCGGCAGCAAGCGATCTTGCCGTGGAACGCGCCTGACGGAGTACCCCAAATTTCTCCGGTCGAGGCGACGCGTCGTTATTTAGAACATCTTGCAGCCGCCTGGAACGCCAAATTCCCAGACTCGCCGCTGCAAGAACAATCGATCGTGCTAACGGTGCCTGCGTCGTTTGACGCCAGCGCTCGCGAACTAACGCGCGAAGCGGCTCAAAGCGCCGGTCTCCCAGATACTCTGGTATTGCTCGAAGAACCGCAAGCGGCCGTCTACTCGTGGCTGAATCATTGGGGCGACAAGTGGCGCAAGCAACTCAAGGTGAACGATCGCTTGCTGGTCTGCGACGTCGGCGGCGGAACGACCGATCTGACCTTGATCGAAGTCGACGAAGAAGGGGGAGAGTTGTCGCTGCGTCGGGTTGCGGTCGGCAACCATTTGCTAGTCGGCGGCGACAATATGGACCTGGCGATGGCGTTCGACGTTTCGACGCTGTTTGCCGAGAAGGGCGTGAACCTTGACCCTTGGCAATCGATCTCGCTTTGGCATTCGTGCCGCGCCGCCAAAGAAACGTTGCTACAAGACGAAAAAGCCGTGGCGCATCCCGTATCCGTCTTGGGACGCGGCAGTAAATTGATCGGCGGGACCGTGACGGTCGACGTTCCTCGCGATCGCGCGTTGAAATTGCTGCTCGATGGCTTCTTTCCGTCGTGCGCCGCCGACGCCCAGCCCCAACGCGGACATGCCTCTGGGTTCCAAGAGCTCGGCCTGCCCTACGAGTCGGACCCGGCGATCACTCGACATCTCGCCGCTTTTCTGCAAGCCCATCGTGAAGAGGCGGAAAAGCCGGTCACGCATGTGTTGTTTAACGGCGGCGTCTTTAAAAGCGACGTTTTTCAAGATCGGCTGATGGAAGTGCTTGCCGATTGGTCGAGCGAAGCGCCGCAACGACTCGCCGGAACGCACGATCTTGATTACGCCGTCGCGCGTGGGGCCGCTTATTACGGCTGGTCGAAAAAAAGCGGCGGCATTCGCATTCGCGGCGGCACGGCTCGCTCCTACTATATAGGCGTCGAACGCGCCGGCTTGGCGATTCCCGGCGCGCCGCGACCGCTTAATCTGGTCAACGTCGTTCCGATCGGCATGGAAGAAGGCACGTCGATACAAGTACCGTCGCAAGAGGTCGGCTTAGTCGTCGGCGAAGCGGCGAAGTTTCGCTTCTTCTCGTCGCCAATCCGCAAAGACGACCAACCGGGGCAAGCTTTCAGCAGTTGGAACGACGAAGAAATCACCGAAACCGATCCCCTAGAGACATTACTGCCGAAAGATGACGCGATTCAAGAATCGTACGTGCCGGTCAACTTTGAATCGAAAATCACCGAACTCGGGCAGTTAGAACTGTGGTGCGTCAGCCCGCGGACCGGCGGACGCTGGAAACTGGAGTTCAACGTTCGCGAAGACGACTAAACGGATCCTATCGTGGCGGAAAACCGAACAGCCCCCAACCTTGCGGATGACGAAGCGCCAAGCCGG
>JBITAD010000617.1:0-3027 GCA_044439945.1 Blastopirellula sp. JB062 | reverse complement strand
AAGCCGGTATGTCGTAGGAATCGACCTGGGTACGACCAACTCGGCCGTCGCATACGTCGATACCGAAAATGCGCCAGGACGATTGCATGCGTTTTCGATTCCGCAAATTGTCGCGCCGCAACAAGTCGAATCTCGATCAACGCTGCCGTCGTTTCATTACGAAGCCGCAGCGGCCGAGTTCGCCCCCGATGCGTTGCAACTTCCTTGGAGCGACAAAAACGAGCGTTTCTGCGTCGGCGCCTTTGCGCGCGATCATGGCATTGCGGCGCCGTCGCGGGTCGTCAATTCCGCCAAAAGCTGGTTGTCGCATACCGGCGTCGATCGAACCGCCGCATTGCTCCCTTGGCATGGCGCCTCTGATCTCGAAAAGCTCTCGCCGTTGACGGTCAGCGCTCGTCTGTTAGCGCATCTTCGGGCCGCTTGGGATGCCGCTCATCCGCAGCATCCGCTGGCCCAACAAGATATCGTTTTGACCCTACCGGCTTCGTTTGACGAAATCGCCCGCGAGCTGACCGTCGCCGCAGCGGCCGAAGCCGGTTTGAAACGCGTGGTATTGATCGAAGAGCCCCAAGCCGCCTTTTACGCTTGGCTCGACAAACATCAAGCCGATTGGGAGTCGATCGTTTCGCCGGGGCAAACCATTTTGGTCTGCGATATCGGCGGCGGCACATCCGACTTTACTCTCATCCGCGTCCGGCAAGGCGAGGACGACAAGGTTCAATTTCATCGGGTCGCCGTCGGCGAACACCTGATCTTGGGGGGCGACAATCTCGATCTCACGCTCGCCACTTATCTCGAACGACGACTAACCGAATCCGGCAAGCTTTCGCCCAACGAATGGTCGACCTTGGTGCGTCGCTGCCGGGTCGTCAAAGAAGAGATGCTAACCGACGATGCGCCGGACGAATTGACGATCAACCTGCCGAGCGGCGGTTCTAAATTGATCGGCGGCGGCAGACAAACGACCATTACCAAGCGTGAAATCGAACACGTGCTGGTCGACGGTTTTTTGCCGTCTGAACCGATCGAAACGCCGCTAGAACAACGAAGTTCCGGTTTTCAAGAGTTCGGGCTTCCCTTCGCCAGCGATCCGGCGATCACCCGTCATATCGCCGCTTTTTTGCGGAATCATCGTCATGTCGTCGATGATGCGGCCCACGAAGCGAGCGCCGTTCGCCCTGACGTCGTTTTATTTAACGGCGGATTTTTCGAGTCGACTCGTTTGCGGCGGAAATTGATCGAAACGATCAACTGCTGGTTTCGTCCAACCGATCCTCAATACGACCTGCAGGTACTCGACAACGATCGCCTAGACCTGGCCGTCGCGCGCGGCGCCGCTTATTACGGCTTGGTTCGTCGCGGCCAAGGAGTACGAATCGCCGCCAATCTAGCTCGCACTTATTACGTCGGCGTCGGACAAGACGATCAAGGCAAACCCCAAGCCTTATGCGTCTTGCCAGCGACGACGCAACCAGGCGAAGAGATCGATTTGCAAGCGAGGACTTTTCGCCTGCGCGTGTCGGAGCCGGTCGAGTTTCCCTTGTTTGTCTCTAGTATCCGCCTGATCGACCAAGCAGGCGAGATTGTTGCCGTCGATCACGAGCAAATTCGCTCGCTTCCCCCGATTCGTACGGTCTTGCGCGCTCGCCGGCGGAGCGAGGCGGCGGAAGTCGCCGTCAAATTGCATGCGAAATTGACCGAGATCGGCACCATCGAACTTTGGTGCGACGAGATCGAGAGCGATCGCCGCTGGCGACTGCAATTTGACGTGCGCAGCGCCACCCAAACCGATATCGAAGCCCACGTTTCAAATCGCGAAGCCGAAGGCGTTTTGGATGAGTCGACATGGACGAATATGCAGGCCCGGTTAAGCGAAACCTTCGGCTCGTCTCCCTCTCTTAAACCGCAACGCCTATTGGCGGAATTGGAAACGGCGAGCGAAATGACGCGCGACGTTTGGCCGGCGACCCTGTTGCGACGCATCTGGGGAGAACTGCTTGATCTTGAACCGGGACGCCGACGAAGCGGCAGTCACGAGATTCGTTGGCTCAATCTGGCCGGTTTCGCACTTCGGCCGGGGTATGGTTTGGCCCTTGATGATTGGCGCGTTTCCGAAACCTGGAAAGCGCTGCAAGGCAAAGTCGTGCATAACGATCCGAATTGCCGTACGCAATCTTGGATTTTGTGGCGCCGAATCGCCGGCGGCTTGAATCGCGGACAACAGCGCGCCGTCGCCGACCCGCTGATCCTAGCGCTGCGAGGCCTTCATCGTCGCATCATGACAGGGCAGGGGACCGCGACGTTCGCGCCCCAAGAATCGATCGAAGCATGGCGTTTGTTGGGCGGGCTCGAACTGCTTGACGCCGCCGTCAAGATAGAAATCGGCGACTGGATCGTCGATCTGTTGGCCAAGCCGAAAATGGCCTCGGCTCGGTCTGCGTTGGCCTGGACCTTAGGCCGGCTGGGAAGCCGAGTTCCTGTCTATGGACCGCTGAACAGCGTCGTGCCGACCGAAGCGGCGCTCCGTTGGCTCAATACGATTTACCGTGATCGGCAGCGCGATCCGATGGATCTGCTGGCCGTCATGCAAATCGCTCGCTTGACCGAAGATCGGTATCGCGATCTGAACGAAAACGATCGCGACGAGGCGGCGCGATGGCTCGACGCCGAACAAGCCCCGCAACACTTTGCCCGAATGGTACGCGAAGGCGGAAACCTAGACAGCGAAGAGCGAGCCCAAGTCTTCGGCGAATCGTTGCCGATTGGTTTAACGCTCTAAACGACTCCATTTCTGCCAACATTACTCGGCGGATAAGAGCGGAAAGAATTGTCCTTCCATTTTTTTGCCGGGGGCGACCGGAGGAACGCCTTGCAGCAATACGTCGTCGCTATCGCTGCACACTCCGTCTCGAAACGCATTGATCACCGTCGCTCGGCGCGGCCGATCCGTTCGATTGGCGAAGGATCCATGCACCGTCAAAGGATGATGAAACGTCGCCTCTCCTTTCTTTAATTCCGCCGCCACGG
>JBITAD010000616.1:0-6070 GCA_044439945.1 Blastopirellula sp. JB062 | reverse complement strand
GGGCCGATTGGACAAACGTATTTGCAAAACGGAGCTTGGGCGAAAACCAGGTCGAACGTCATCGCCGCCGCAAAAAATCCGATCACGATCAGCGCCGTCCAGGCAGGACGATCCCAAAGCGAAAATGCCTCGTACGCCCAAAAGAAGAAGAAAAGCAGTGCGATGGCGGGCCATTTGTTTTGCAGCGCCTTGGGGAAGCTCCAGCGCGGATTAAAGCGTTTCGTCAATTCGCGCAGCGCCGTAAAAGGGCAAATCGCGCAAAAAAAGTTGCCGCCGACAACGAGCGATATTACCAAGATGGCGCGCCAATGGATCCAAGGGGCGACGCCTGCCAAATTCAACGCCGATATCTGCGGGCCAAACAGGCCGTCGACGACGATCACAGCCGCCAATGCGAACATCGTCCAGCGAAGCGTGAGGCGCACGCCGCGATGTTGCAATAAGAGCGTCCAGTACGAAACTTGCGAACCTGCGGGCTGCGGCGAGCGAGTCGCAATCGCCCGCGCCGGAGCGTGCGCCCGACGTTGCGCCGCCGCTTTGCCGCTTGACATTTGTTCGGCCACGATCCAGAAGAGAGCGACCAGATAAGCGAGCGAAGTGGGGACCCACATCACCGCGCCGGCAAGCGACTGATCCGTAAGCGGGTCAAGATTCCATAAGTTAGGCGCCGAGGCGTAATGCGGATAGAGAACGCGCGGCGAAAAGGTCAGTATGCCTGAAAGAAGCGTCCCTTGAACGCCTGCCAAAAATAAATAGGGGACCATCGCCCAGCGGGAATAGACGGATTGCTGCGGATACGGTTCGATAACGGGGCGCCAAAACAGCAGCGACGCCCCCAAAAACATCGCATGCTCGACCCGGTGCCAAAACTCACTTTCCAGCGCCAGTTGATAGCAGCCTGGCGCGTGCCAAATCCATAGGGTCGCGGTAAATGCGAGCCAAGTCGTTTGAGGACGATAGAGCCAAGCCAGAGCGCTCCGCAAGCGCGGCCAGCGCGCGAAAGGTCGAATCCATTCGTCTCGAAACCGTTTGGGCAAGCCGATCAAGATCGGCAGTTCCGGCGCCGCAAACCAAAAGAGCGGAGGCGCGATAATCATCAGCAACAAGTGCTGAACCATGTGAATTTGGAACGAGAAGGGCGCCAGTGCGTCGAGCGGCGATTGCAACGCAACGAAGATCGTCAGCAACGCCCCTGTGAAGCAGCCAAATCGCCAAGCTGGAAAGCGTTGCGAGCCGCGCTGGCGCAAGTTGCGCCAACCTCGAAAATAGAGCCAGCCGCTGAGCGCGAGCGCACCCAAAACGCTTGGCGAAAATTGCCATGAACGCCCCAGCGCGGTGAGAAACTCGGCGTTCACGGCGCATCTGTCGGGTGACTAGCCCGCGAAAGCGCCGCGGCCGAAGGGACGGCCGCCGGCGGGACTCCCTCTGGACGCAATTTGACCAAAAACGCGACAAGCGCAGTCACCTCGGCGCTGTTCATTTGCTGCGCATAGGCAGGCATGTTGCCGCCGCCTTGTACGACCTGACGAACCATCGCTTCGGGATTCATACGCGTGCCGATATGGGTCAAGTCGGGGCCTCGTTTGCCGCCTGATCCTTCCAAAGCGTGGCAATTGCGGCAGCATTTGTTTTGAAAGACGACGGCTCCTTGCAACTCGAGCGGGGACAGCTTTTCAACGATATTGTCGGGGACTGGTGCTCCGCTCCAGGCTTGCATGTCAGGCGACCACGGAGACGTCGCGCCATACCAGCCCAAGATCATCAATGTGACGAAGGTAAACAGCACGGTCAGCACGGCGACAGGGCGTCGACGGGCGCTTCGTTCGCCGACGCCGGCCACAAACGGAACGGCCGCCAGCGCAAGAATGCCGATCACCGGCAGACCGAGCATCAAAGCGGTCTCCATCGAAGGGGGCGATAGCGCCGCCATGGCGAAGACCGGCAAAAAGTACCAGTCAGGGCGCGGCTCGGCATGAATCAGCGTCGGATCAGGGATTTCGCCTGGCCCTTTCGGCCCAAAGATGACGGCCAGACCGACCACGACTAACACGGCGATCGCACATGCGACTCCGTCTCGATAGAGCGCGTGAGGGAAGAAGGGAATTCCTTTTTCGAGCAGTTGCTCATATTTTTCGTCGTAGGTCGCTTTGTCGACCGGCTCGTCGGCAACCGGCGGTTCGGAAATGCCTCGTTTGACGACCAGATATAAGTGAACGACCAGCAAGCCGATCAACAACCCTGGCAAGATAAAGACATGCAGCGTGAAGAAGCGGCTAAGGGTTTCGCTGCCGATATACTCGCCGCCGAGAATGAAATGCACGATCGCCGGTCCGGCGAACGGAACCCGGCCGGCGGCGGCCGTCGCCACGCTGACCCCCCAATACGAATCGCCGTCAAACCGCAGAACTTGCCCGGTAAACGCCAGGACCAGCGTCACTGCCAGCAGGCCGACGCCGACAAGCCAAGTCAATTCGCGCGGGTACTTGAACGCACCCATCAAAAAGACTTGCGTCATGTGTACCAGCAGCATCACGACCATGCCGGTCGCCGACCAATAGTGAATCGCCCGCAGCAACCAGCCGAACGGGGCTTCGTAGTTCAGATATTCTAAGCTGGCGTAGGCGTCGGCGGCCGTCGGCTGATAAACCATCGCCAGACAGACGCCGGTGACGATTTGCAGCATTAGCAACGTCAAGGTCATGCTGCCGAAGACGTACCACCAGCCGACCGGCTTGGCCAGCGCGGCAGGAACTGGATGACGCATCACCGGCCAGAGCGAATCGCGCAGCTCAAGCCGATGTTCGAGCCAGTCCCAGATTTGCTTGATCGTTTTCATGCGAATGCTGCGTTAGCCTGGTTGTTGAAGCGTCGGCAAGTGGCCCAGTTTGACGAGAAGAGCGCCTTTTTCCAGGCGATGTTCAAACTGATATAATCCGCGCGGCGGCGGCCCCGACGCGTGCGATCCGTCTTCGTAATAAACGCCGCCGTGGCAAGGGCACATAAATAGTCCGGCGTCCGCCAGCCAATTAACCGGGCAGCCTAGGTGCGTGCAGTTGATCGAAAAAATCTGGAAGGTTTCTTCGGCGGTTCGTCGGACGTAAACGGCGATCTTGCCGGTATCCCCATCGCCCAGCCCATGCAACGGATTTTCTAGATCGACCAGTCGAGTTTGCCCGATCGGAAATTGATCGATCTCTCCGGCGGCCGCCCATTGATCTTCGCGGCGTCGCAACGGTCCGAGCAAAAAGCCGACGATCGGTATGCCTGCGGCGGCCGTCGCAAGCGCTCCTAAGATCATGGCGCTCCATTGCAGCAGGCTGCGGCGTTCTTCGTCGGGCGAATTCGAAGCAGGTGGCGAATGCGTCATGGTCAATCGATTGAGGGAGAAGGATCGGTCGCCGAGCGACTTGCAATTTTTGAGGGAATTTGAAGCTTGCGAACATAGGCGGCTATGTCCGAAATTTGTTGCGAGTCGAACGCTTCGCCGGCATGCGATTTTTGCCCCAGGGCGACATAGTTGGGCATTTTCAAATCAGGACGGCCGGTGATGATCAACCTTCGCAAGACGATATCGCTCATCAGGCGGGCCAAAGCCGGCTCATTGATCGCCCCGGCGCCTCCGCCGGTTCCCGCATCGCCGTGGCAGTGGGCGCAAGAGGTTTCAAAAAGCGCTTTGCCAGCCTCGGCGTCGGCGTCTTTTAAACCTGCCGGGTCGGCGACCGAGACTTGATACGGCGGCAGATCGCGGGTCGAGAAGGAGCCCGTTTTCCATTTTTTGCGAATGCCGGCGATCAAAATTTGCACTTGTTCCGACGTTAACGAACCGCCTTGCGATTTTGCGAATGCGGGCATCAACGTGCCTGCTCGTCCGTCGGCGATCGTTTGGTGCAACTGCTCGTCGCTCACAATCGCTTGAAACAGAGGATCGGCCAGCGGCGGAGCGGGACCAAGTTCTCCTTCCGCGCCATGACAACCGGCGCAGTTTTGTTGATAAAGTCGGCCGAAGTCGACGACATCTTCGGGGCGGCGATAGCGATCGGCCGGATCAGGCTTGCCGCAGCCGACCGACAGCAGCGCAAGGATCAGAGCGACGATAAACGTCAGCGGTAAGTTAGGCGTCGGCATCATGCGGCTCCCCAGCGGCGACCGAGTTGCTTTGGGCCGAGATCTTCTCAGAACGGACGACGACCGACCCCATGACAATTCCAAACGCAAATTGCGAAGCGATAAACCATGGCCAGCTTACAAATTGGCTCATCACTGGGTTCAGTACGCCCATAAATCCGTAAATGCCCGCCGACCATAACAGCGGGCCGACGATGCCGCCCCAGAACACTGGCGAGCTAGGAAGCGTCGGCAGCAACACGCCGAAGAAGAGCCCTACCAAGAGCGACGTGACGGTATGCAGCACCACGCCGACGACCAACGCCGCCAAGCTGAATTGGCTAAGTTCGACCGCCGTATCGTCGGCGAAATGGGGCAAGATCATCGCCGCGAGTAAATTAATCGGATACCACAACCCGCGTCCGCTTAGCAATCCGTAAAGCGAGGCGACGATTGCCATAACCGCGCCGCCGGCCAAGCCCCCTTTGACGCCTGCCGAGTAAGGATGCACTTTTTCCGGAAGCTCTAGACGTTGCCCAGGCGTCGGCGAAAGGACGCGCTTGTGCGAAGGACGAATCGGTTGAGCACGCAACTGAGGCGCGACTAGCGGCTCTTCGATTTCGGCTTGATCCGACAGCAATTGTCCAAACCAGCCGAACAGCGCCGTCAATGCGACCCCCAAGCCGACCAACGAGAAGATCAGATTGGTCGGAATTCCTAACGCTATTAGGCCGACGCCGGCGGCGAGCACCATGGGCCAAGCGGTCGCGCGCGGCATGACGATCGCATCGATATGCGGCGGAGGATCGGAATCGGCGGACGAATCAGACATGATATCTCGTTAGGTTCCCATCCAATAAACGACGCCGAAAATGACGATCCAAACCGCATCGACAAAGTGCCAGTACCACGAGACCAGTTCGGGCGCTTCGCTGTCGGGGCGCAAGCGACCCGCTCGCTCTAAACAAGTAATCGTGATTAATAACGCTGCGCCGAGCGTCACGTGGAACGCATGAAAGCCGATAAGCGTGTAAAAAGTCGTGCCGAATAAGTTACGGCTGATCGTCAGCCCGTCTTGATAAATCAGTTCTTGCCATTCGTAGGCGGTGCCGACCAAAAACATGACGCCTAGCGCGATGGTCACGCACATCCAAGCGGTAAAGCCGCCCCGGTTTTTCGCTTGGCGAGCGTACGTCGCCAACATGATCGTGCCGCTACTGCCGAGTAAAAATGCGCTGTTAATGACGGCCCGCGTCAAGCTCAGCGATTCGCCAGGCGTCGGGCCGGTCTGATCTTCGCCCAAATAGACCAAATAGGCGACGACTAACGTGCTAAAGAACGCCGCTTCCGAACAAAGGAACGCCGCCATGCCGACCTGAGCCGAAGAGAGCGGAAATTCGCTCTCGACCGGGGGAGGAACGGAAATTGATTCTTCGACCTGCGGCTTACTCATATTTCCAGTCCGGATCTTCCGGATGCTTCAGATCCCACAACGGTCGCCGGCTGCGAACCGTCATGATTTTTTCAAAGTTATACGACGCCGGCGGGCTGCTCGTCGCCCATTCCAGCGTCCAAGCGTCCCAGGGGTCGTCGCCGCTTTTTTTACCAGAGCGGAGCGAAATCGCCAGGTTGACGAAAAAGATCAAAAAACCGACGCCCATGACAAAGGCGCCGATCGTCGAAAGTTGGTTCCAAAAGTCCCATCCTTGTCCGGCGGCATAGGTATAAACTCGGCGCGGCATTCCCATGACGCCGGCGATGTGCATCGGGCCGAACAGCAGATTAAAACCGATGAACAGCAGCCAAAAATGCCATGCGCCTAACTTTTCGCTGAGCATTTTGCCGGTCGCTTTGGGGAACCAGTAATAACAGCCGGCCATCAGGGCGAACAAGCTGCCGCCGAACAGTACGTAATGAAAGTGGGCGACCAAAAAGTAACTGTCCGAAACTTGCCAGTCGACCGGCA
>JBITAD010000615.1:0-6109 GCA_044439945.1 Blastopirellula sp. JB062 | reverse complement strand
GCACGTCGGTATCTTGCGAAGCGTTGTACTTCATTTTGATTTTGGTGAACGCTTCTTCAAAGTCGTGGTGGTCCATATCCATCACGACGTCGCCGAACATGTTGATCAAGCGGCGATAAGCGTCGTAGGCGAAACGCTCGTTGTTGGTCGCGTTCGCGAGACCGACGACCGAAGTATCGGTCAGACCCAGGTTCAAAATGGTGTTCATCATGCCCGGCATCGAGACGGCGGCGCCGGAACGCACCGAAACCAGCAACGGGTTTTTGTCGTCGCCGAGCTTCTTTTTCAGCTCTTTTTCCAAGATCGAGATGTTCTTGGAAACTTCATCCAGCATCTTCTTCGGCAGCTTTTGACCGCCTTTGTAGTAGAGATCGCAAACTTCGGTGGTGATGGTGAATCCAGGCGGAACAGGCAAGCCGATGTTGGTCATTTCGGCCAGGTTCAGGCCTTTGCCGCCCAGAATCGCTTTGCTGACCCCTTTGCCTTCGGTCTTCGTTTTACCGAAGTAATAGACCATCTTCGCGCTTTTGGCAGCCGCCTTCTTTTTCGCCATCTTTTCAAACCTTCTGTTCGTTGAGTTGCTCGATGCGTGTGTGGGAAACTTTTGTTTTGTATGGACTCAAGCTATGGCGGCGACGCCGACTAGGGGCGCGTTCTCCTACCACAGATCGGTATTTGCAAGCGAGACAAAGCCAGCAATGTAATGGAGGCTTCTTTCAAGCGTCAAGTACACAAGAGTTGCGCTGATGTTGGTTTTTTGGCCGAAAAATGGCCTTTTCGCTCACTTTGCGGCGATTCGGTCGACGCCCATCAGCGGACGCAACGCCGCCGGGATCTCGATCGAGCCGTCCGCTTGCTGGTAGTTTTCCAGCACGGCGATGATGCCGCGGCTAATTGCGATTGCCGTGCCGTTAAGCGTGTGAGCGAAGTGCGTTCCTTTTTCGCCTTTGGTTTTGTAGCGAATGTTCAGGCGCCGGGCTTGGTAGTCGGTGCAGTTCGAGGTGCTGGTCACTTCGCCCCATTCCCCCGCTTCGCCACGGCCCGGCATCCAAGCTTCGAGATCAAATTTTCGGTAGGCAGGCCCCCCCAAATCGCCGGTGGCAGTGTCGACCACACGGTAGGGGATGCCTAAACCGTCGAAGATTTGGCATTCGAGATCGCAGAATTTGTCGAGCGTCGCGTCGCTTTGGTCAGGCAGCGTAAACGCGAACATTTCGACCTTCGTAAACTGATGAACGCGATACAAGCCGCGCGAGGCGCGGCCGGCCGATCCCGCTTCGGTACGATAACAATGGCTCACCCCGCAATAATGCTGCGGCAGGCTTTCCGCTTCCAAGATTTTGCCCGAGTTCATGCCGCCTAGCGTGATTTCGGCGGTGGCAACCAAATTAAGGTCGCTATTTTCGACGCTATAAATCTGCGTCTCGGGACCGCGCGGAATGAACCCAACCCCGTGCAAGATGTCGGTGCGAGCCAAATCGGGGGTCATGGTCGGCGTAAAGCCTTCCTTGATCAAGATGTCTAGCACGTAACGCTGCAGCGCCAATTCGAGCAATACCGCATCGTTTTTGAGGAAATAGAACCCGGCGCCGGCGACTTGGGCGCCCGACTCAAAATCGATGAGATCTAGTTTTTCGCCTAGCTCGACATGGTCGAGCACCGGAAAATCAAATTGTCGCGGTTCGGTTTTCCCGCGTCGCAGTTCTAAGTTCGCCTGATCGTCGGCGCCGATGGGCGCGTCGGGATGGGTTAAGTTCGGAATCAAGCGAAGCAACTCGATGATTTCGGCGTCGAGTCGGTCGACCTCTTTTTGCGCGGCGTCTTTCTGATCGCGCAGCTTGCGCCCCTGTTCGATAATTTGCGGGCGTTCTTCGGGCGACGCTTTGCCGATCTGCTTGCTGGTTTCATTCGCACGGCGATTGAAATCCTCGGTCTCTTGCTGCTTTTCGCGACGCGCTTTTTCGAGCGAGGCGACTTTGGCGACGTCGGCGTCGACCCCGCGTTGTCGGCAGTTTTCTTGAACGAGATCGACGTTTTCGAGAACGAATTTGCGGTCGAGCATGATAATTAAGTGGAAGTTAGTCTTGATTTGGGGTGATTTTGCTCAGTAATTGCCATAGCGCGGCGCTGGCTTTGATGCCGCGATGGAAGTCGGCCAGGCAGAACTTTTCGTTCGGGCTATGCATATTGTCGTCGTTCAGCCCCCAGCCGAGCAGTAAGACGTCGACGCCGAATTGTTCGACAAAGTTGGTCACGATCGGGATCGATCCCCCTTCGCGAATGAAAACAGGCGGTCGCCCGAATCCTTTTTCGATGGCGCCGGCGGCGGCTGACATGTAGGGGCTATCGAGCGGGACGACGAATCCGGGCGCGCCATGGAAATCAATCAGTTCCATTCGAATGCCAGGCGGAACGAGCGCCTCGAGGTGCTTTTTCAGCGCCTCAGAGACTTTCGCCGGATCTTGCTGCGGGACTAGACGAAAGCTGAATTTGGCCGAGGCTTTGGCTGGCAACACCGTTTTGGCGCCTTCGCCTTGGTAGCCGGCGGTGATGCCGTTGACGTCAAATGTGGGGCGTGCCCAACGTCGTTCAAGGGTCGAATAGCCAGATTCGCCCGAGAGCCCCTCGACGTCGAGTTGTCGCATAAAATCGGCGTCGTTAAAACCAAGCGAGCCGAATTGTTCCCGTTCTTCGTCGGTCAAAGGGTCGACGTCGTCGTAAAATCCGGGGACTTGAACGCGTCCTTTTTCGTCGATTAACGACGCAAGCATTTGGGAGATCGTATTCGCGGGATTGGTAACGGCGCCGCCGAAGGTACCGCTGTGCAGGTCTTGCTTGGGGCCGGTCAATTTCAGTTCGTAATACGCAATCCCTTTTAATCCGTAGGTGATTGCGGGCTGTCCCGGGCCAAACTGGCTAGTATCGCTGATCACGACGACGTCGCATTTGAGCATCTCCGCGTGCTCTTGAAGGAACGGCGATAAGTGCTCGCTGCCGATTTCCTCTTCGCCTTCGATCAAAAATTTCACCTGAATCGGGAGCTTGCCGACCGAGCGAATCCAGGCCTCGACGCTTTTTACGTGCGTCAGCATTTGTCCTTTGTCATCGGTCGCGCCGCGAGCGTACAGATTGCCGTCGCGGACCGTCGGTTCAAACGGTGGACTGATCCACTCGTCGAGCGGTTCGGGAGGCTGTACGTCATAATGGCCGTAAACTAGCGCGACTGGCGCGCCCGGCACGGCTGGACTTTCGGCATAGACCAGCGGATGGCCAGGCGTGTCATAAATTTTGGTTTCAAAGCCAAGCTGTTCAAATTGCCGATGCATCCATTCTGCGGCGGAACGAACGTCCGCTTTGTAACGGCTGTCCGTGCTGACGCTAGGAATCTTTAGCAATTCGCACAGATCGGCTTCAAACTTGGCGCGATTTTCGGTTAGAAACGTCTGTAGTTCAGACATGAATGCTCAGCGTAAATGGATAGACGTGCGGCCGTGGAGCGAACCGCAAAAAATACTTCCCGCAGGCGACAGCGGTACAATATAATGGCAGGCCGCAGCTTCGAGTATGCCACACTCCACAGCGGGAAACTGTTGGAGGATTGAAGTTTACGCGAAATTCGCCTCAACCTTGGACGGAAAGCATGGGGAACAACGAATCAACGGTCGCCGAACCTTGGGAAGCGACTTCGGTAAAAACGACGCCGAAAAAAGAGACCAAACGGAAAAAGCAGCCGCGTTATCACGTAATTTTGTGGAATGATGACGACCATACCTATGAATACGTCATTCTGATGATGCGCGATTTGTTCGGGCATCCGGTCGAAGCGGGTTTCAAAATTGCCGAAACCGTCGACTCGGCCGGCCGCGCCGTTTGTTTGACGACGACAAGAGAACATGCCGAGCTAAAGCGAGATCAGATCCATGCTTACGGCAAAGATGAGCTGATGGCTCGATCCAAAGGCTCGATGTCGGCGACTATCGAACCGGTCGAGTGACAACTGGCGGCAATCGCCGCAATTTCTCTCCACTTCTACCATAGACGTAACCTCAACCGATCCGCGCTGGACGTTGGATCGGTTATTTTGTTGACAATGATGACCGAAAAAGCGTTAAAAACCGTTACGTTAGGCTGCAAAGTCAATCAGTACGAAACCGAACTCGTTCGCGAAGGACTTGTCACGGCCGGCTACCGCGAAGCGACGGAGCAAGAAAATGCCGACCTTTGCGTTGTGAACACATGTACCGTCACCAATGAAGGGGACTCAAAAAGCCGTCAGGTCATTCGCCGCTTGGCCCGCGACAATCCTGGTGCGCGAATCGTGGTGATGGGCTGCTATGCGACCCGAGCGCCGGCTGAGTTGGCGGCGTTGCCCAATGTGGTCGAAGTCGTCGAGAACAAGCGAGAGATTCCTGATTTGCTCGGCCGCTTCGGCGTTATTGACGTGCCAAGCGGGCTATCGACGTTCGGCGATCGCCATCGCGCGTACGTTAAAGTGCAGGATGGCTGCCTGTTGCGCTGCTCTTTTTGCATTATCCCGACGGTTCGGCCCGAGATGTACAGTCGCTCGAGCGACGATATTGTCGCTGAAGTCGCACGACTGGCCGGCAACGGTTTTCGAGAAATTGTGCTGACCGGCATCCATCTTGGGCATTACGGGGTCGATCATAACCGCGGCAAACCGAAATCCGAGTGGGTGCGTTTGGCTCAATTGGTGCGACGTTTGGCGCAGCTCGACGGCGATTTTCGAATCCGAATGAGCAGCATCGAAGCGACTGAAGTGACGCGCGAGCTGATCGACGTAATGGGCGAGTTCCCGCAACGTGTCTGTCCTCACTTGCATATCTCGATGCAAAGCGGTTCCGACTCGGTGTTGCGTCGCATGCGGCGCCGCTGGGGATCGCAGCGATTTATCGATCGTTGCAAGTTGTTGCAGGCCAGTCTCGACATGCCTGCGATTTCGACTGATATCATCGTGGGTTTTCCGGGCGAAACCGAAGAAGAATTTGTCGATACGTGCGAGGTATCGCGCGAAGTCGGATTCTCGAAAATCCATATTTTCCCGTTCAGTCCCCGCAAAGGGACGCCGGCCGCCGAGATGACGCAACAGATTCCGGGAGACGTCAAAGCGGAGCGACGACGCCGTCTGGCCGATGTCGAGGCGGAGTCTCGACAACGCTATTTTGATTCGCTTGTTGGGAGAGAGTTGGAAGTCTTGGGCGAATCGGTCGTCGAAACGCAGGGCGCCGCCGCCGTCGTGCGGGGTACGGCGTGTCGCTATGCTCCGGTTACTTTCGTCTCAACCGCCGAGGCGATCGGCGCTCTCTCACGCGTGAAAATTAATTCCGCTGACGAAGAGCAGTTGCAAGCGACTCTCGCGTAAGCTCCGGCTTGGGTTAAACGCTTTTTGACGCTGGTAGGGGTGGCGAAAACCTTACGATCGTACGAATTGATTTACCCCAGCGGTTTCTGCCGCTTCGCTCGACATTTTCCGATGAAGTAAGAAGTAGTCGTATTTCTTGCTTGCGAACCGGAAACTGGGCGGATCCATGGCGACAGTAACATCGAAAGAAGCTGGCATCTTGTTAGAAGCCGGGACGAATGAAGCGGAAATACTGGTTTTTCAAGTCGGCGATCAATCCTTTGGCGTGAATGTCGCCAAGGTCAAAGAGGTATTAGAGATCGGCGAGGTCACTTCGGTCCCGCATGGGCATCCGGCGGTCGAAGGGTTGGCCCAGGTTCGCAACGAAGTTGTGACGCTAGTCAATCTCGCGCATTTTCTGTACGAAGGCGAAGAATTCGCCCAACTCAGCAACGCCAAAGACTATATGTTGCTGCTGGAGTTCAATTCGCAGCAACTTGCTTTTCGCGTGCAACGCATTCAACGCATCTACCGGGTCAGTTGGACGGCGACCATGCCGATGCCGTCGGCGCCCGGCATGAACGCTCCGGTGACCAGCATCATTTTGCTCGACGGCCGTTTGATTCAAATTCTTGATTTTGAATCGATCGGCAATCGATTAGGACATTTCGGCCAGCTCGATTCGCCGTTGGACGGATTTGTTGACCGGATAGACGCGGCGGATTGCCCGATCGTTTTCGCGGAAGATTC
>JBITAD010000614.1:0-6119 GCA_044439945.1 Blastopirellula sp. JB062 | reverse complement strand
AAGTCGACGGGCTGACGGAAGAAGGCGCCATCAATTTGCTGATCCCGCGTCCTGCGCAAGTCGATCTCAATTACGACGGCCTCACCCAGTCTGGAATCGCCTATGGCATTCGTTTTCCAGATAGCCGCACGCCTAAGAACGTAGCCGCAGCCTGGGAAGAAGCGACCGCCGATTTGCCGCCGATGGAAAAAGCCTTTTTTGAATTGCAGATGAAACTGCCTGTGCTGCTCGCGAATATCGAAATTGACGCGAACGGGGCCTTCGTTCGACAACGCGAGCCAGGCGACCATGATTTCGTCAATCCGATGGCTCGCGCCGACTACTCGTATCTAGACGTCACGCAACGCCATCTCGACTATCTCGAAGAATATCGGTACCAAATGCCTCATCAACGGTACGAATCCGGCATGCAATTCTGGACCGATTTTCAACAGCTGCTACAAACCCACGGTTCGTTATAAGCCCCGATGCATGCCGCTGAAGCGTGACTGCCGGTAAGCCCCAATCACATGCGGTTTTTGAGACCGCCGCTTGGCGGAGCGGCCTGAACAAGGCAAAATTGAGGAAGAAGTTTCCTCAAAACCGCAAGGCTTCGCATGATTTCGACGATTCATCGCACCCATTTAGTCCGCGTCGGCGCCGTCGGTCAAATTGGCCGTTTCGTATCGGTCGATGCGGTCGCGTATCGTCGCGGCATGCGAGTCGTGTGTCGCACGTCTCGCGGCTTGGAGGTTGGCGAGATCTTAAGCCCGACCGCCGACCCAGGCGAAGACGCCGACGGTTCGATCTTACGCGGCATGACCCAACAAGACGAAATGCTGCTCGACCGCCTGGAGAAGAATAAACGCGAAGCGATGGCGGCTTGTACGGCCCAATTGGCCGAACGCCATCTGAACGCTACCTTGATCGACGTCGAGCAGCTCTTTGACGGGCAGTCGCTTTTCTTCTATTTCTTAGGCGAAGTCTCGCCAGAGGTCACGCAGTTGACCGAACGGTTAGCTGAAACCTACGACGCCAAAGTCCGCATTCGCGAATTTGCTAAATTGTTAGACGAAGGCTGCGGCCCCGGTTGCGGAACTGAAGATGGCCCCGGGTGCGGCAGCAGTTGTTCGACTTGCTCTCTGGTCGGCGCCTGCGGCACGAAAAAAAGCAAGGCCTAACCGCCTAGCGAGGCTCGAACGATTCGCGATATTGCCGAGCCGCGAGTCGATAATGTTCGGCAGCATGGCGAATACGCTCCATGTCTTGATCAGTCGTTTGTCGGACCACTTTTCCCGGCACCCCCATGACGACGCTTCCCGGCTCTATCACGGTCCGTTCAGTAATAATAGCGCCAGCGGCGATCAACGACCCAGCGCCGATCTTTGCGCCATTCAACACAATGGCGCCCATCCCAATCAACACGTCGTCTTCAACAACCGCCCCATGCACAATGGCGCGATGACCGACCGAGACCCGATCGCCCAGCAAGCAGGGAAACCCGGGATCGGCATGCAAAACGGCTCCATCTTGCACGTTGCAAGCGTCGCCGAGCGCAATCTTCTCAGCGTCGCCGCGTATCGTGGCGGAAAAAAGAACTATCGCCTCTCGCCCCAGCGTCACGTCTCCGAAGACTGCGGCGTTTGGGGCGATCCAGGCGCTCGTCGCGACTTGATCGGCCCGATACTGCAATTGCAACGAATCGGTCATCCAGCTACTCCCCCAATTGCCCTAACGTCATAAGCAATTCGGCCATCTCGCCGGCCGCGTGGGCGTTGCCTTGTCGGTTCGCTTCTTCAATTCCGCGACGCAACCAAGCTCTGGCTTCGTCAATGCGGCCCGCTTCCGCTAACATTTGCCCGGCCATAAAGAAAGCCGGAACGTAAGGCGGCGCCTGTTGAACCAATTGGTCGAAGCGGGCGATCGCCTCATGATGAGCGCCTTCTTTCCGATACTCCATCGCCAAGCCGTAAAGCAAAAACGAATCGTCAGGATCATCCGCTAGCAACGCTTCGATCTGTTCGCGTCGAGACATACTTGTTTTAATCTCCCGACGAACGCTACGTTCGTCAAAGTCTCACTATTTTCCGTCACCGGCAAATTGCATTAAACCGCCAATGCCGATACGACCGATACCAAGCCTGAGACCACCCGATTTCCATCCCCCAGTTGGGTTTCAGCATGATCCGAAAAACCATTTTCCTCTCGGTCAGCTTCAGCGTCCTCGCGGCCGTCAGTGCGTACTATCTTACCAGCGATAACGCCGCTGCGAATGATAGCACGGGCGGCGAACCAGGTCGCATCGCGGATCATTTGCCTCAAGGCGTGCAAGCATTGGCAACCGACGGCAGGCAATCGCATGGCGCCATTCAGCTAACGGCCGCGGAAGAAGAAATCACGCCGCTGAAAAAATTTGAACCCAAACATGCGTTACCAATTCGACGTCCAGTTGAAGTTTCGATCAGCGATCAGCCCGCTCCAACGACGCAATTGACGGCCGCCGAGGAAGAAAAGCCTTCGAGTCGCCGGCGAGAATCAGCCTCGGTCGGCGGGGCCTCGAGCGGCGCAGGTCTTCCTCCAGCGTTGCGAGCCGCCTTATCGGCGATGGAAGGGGAAGAGAGCCCAGCGGCGACGACGCCCGAGGCGCATGCTCCGCAAACTCCCCAGCAGCCGCGACCTTCGTCGCGACGGTTCAACCCCGCCGCTAGCAAGCCGGCAGGCGTTGATACGGCGTCGCCGGCCCCCAAAGCCGAAAGTGATCTGCCAGCCGAATCGCCCGCTTCGCCGGCGCCGATCTCTCGGTGGAACGGCGGTACGCAGGACCTTTCCGGCGCCGCATCAAGCGATAACGACACGCCTGCAAGTGCGCCAGAGTCGATGCGATTCGCCAGCGATACTCCAGCCCCTTCGTCTTCAGCGCCCAGCGCTGCGAATGGGTCGCTCTTGACGGTTTCTTCGCCCACGGTCGCCGTCCAAACGATGGGCCCTAAATCAATGGTCGTCGGAAAACCGGGGCAATTTCAGGTTATCGCCAAAAACCTAGGTAAAGTCGACGCTCGTGATTTGAGCGTCAAAATTCAGATGCCCCATGCGGTCGAACTTGTGAACCAACGCGCCGCAATGGGAACGGCACAAGCGAACACCATGGGAGGCGCCGCGAATTTTATCGTCTGGCAAATTCCGGTGTTGCCGGCGGGCGCTGACGGCACTTTGCAGTTAGAATTGGCGACGCGAAATAGTCGCGGATTTGATCTAGGCGTCGACGTTGCGTTTTCGGCGGCCAGCAGTTCGACCACGGTCAACGTGCTCGAACCGAAATTAGACATGGCAATTCAAGGCCCCAGCGAAGTACTGTTCGGCGAGACGCAACTCTACAGCATCGTAATTAGCAATCCCGGCAGCGGCGTCGCTGAAAATGTCGGCATTACTCTGATGCCGTTAAAAGCGGGCCAAGCGCCAACCACCTTTGACCAAATCGGTAATATTCCGCCCGGCGGAAAGAAAGTGATCGAAGTCGAATTCGCCGCGCGACAAGCTGGCCAACTATCGATCCAAGCCGAGGCGTTCGCTGAAGGCGGCCTCCGCGCGGATGCGGCAGAGGCGGTCATGGTTCGGCGAGCCAATCTCGAAATGGTCGCGAGCGGGCCGCCGGTCAAATACGCGGCGACTTCGGCAAGCTACGTCTTCAACATCACGAACTCCGGCAACGCTCAAGCGACGAACGTCACCGCTGAAGCGAAATTGCCCACAGGCGCAAAGTTTGAATCTTGTTCGGACGGTGGTAAATATGACGCCGCGACCAACAAAGTCGTTTGGTCGCTTGGCGCGCTCGAAGCTCAAGCCGTACGTCCGCTCAAGGTCAACTGCACGCTGATGGTCGGCGGCAACAATTTGGTCGTCGCCAGTTGCCGTTCGTCCGACGGTCTGATGGCTTCGAAAAACGTCACTACGCAGGTCGAATCGGTCGCAGACCTGAAACTGTACGTTAACGATCCGAAAGGCCCCGCGCCGGTCGGCGAAGAAGTCACCTATGAATTTCGCTTAGACAATCGAGGCACAAAAGCGGCTGAAGGCATCGAAGTAACCGTTCAGTTCTCGCAAGGCATTGAGCCGACGCAAGTCTCGGGCGGCCAAGCGACGATCGACGCCGGACAAGTGATCTTCAGCCCCATTCAATCGTTGGGTCCCGATAAGAATTTGGTTTTGAAAGTCTCAGCCAAAGCGTTAACCGCCGGTAGCCATAGCTTTCGGGCCGAAGTACGTTGCCGCGAGCCGATCACGAAACTTGCCAGCGAAGAAACGACCCGCTTCTATGGCGAAGGAGTGTTATCTCGCGCTTCGCAGCCGCAAGCCACGCCGCAACGAACTCCGCTGATGGAAGCCCAGCGTCCGGTCGAACCGAAGCCGATTTCGCAAGCTCCTTACAGCCGATTTCGCTAAGCGAGCTACGCTAAGCGAGAATGGTTCAGCTACGGCGATCGAACGCAAGCGGTTCGGTCGCTCGCGGATCATCGACGCGGACGACCAACGAACCGTCTAACAAATCTTCGATCGTTTTACCGACCACTTCGGCTCGCCAACCCTGTGCCAACGACGGCGACTCAGGCGCGCCGTCCATATGATAGGCGATCAAATCGCGGACATCCTGCACCGTACAAGCGAGACTCGGCGCCACGCGGGCCTCGCGGCAGATGCTGCCCAAAGCGGCGGCCAAAAATTGCCCAAGCACGCCGTATTGCTTGCCTTGGTTCCAACTCGGTTGCGAAGCGGGACATTCGCTTTCGTCCAGGTCGAGCGCGATTTGGATCGCCGCGGCGATTTCTTCAAAATAGCGATTCAAATCATTGCGTTGCATGCCTCGAATTGCACGCATTTGTTTCACGTTCGAAGACTTGCGTTTCGCTAATTCGGCGATCAAATCGTCGCGTAAGATCCGTCTCGCAGGGATATTGGCCGCCGATGCGCGTTTGTCACGCCATTTCCATAATTCGCGAACGATAGCGAGCGAGCGACGATTTAGACTGCCGGTTCCCGAAACGTTTCGCCAACGAGAGCGCTGCGTCGCCTCGATTAACGCATCTTGCCACGACTGCATCTCTTCTTGCAGCCAAGCGAAGCGATCGAGTTTGATTAACTCTTTTTCTAATTCTTGAGCTGCCGGACCAAGATAGGCGACGTCGTTCAGCGCGTATTCGATTTGGCGCGAGCTAAGAGGACGAACGCGCCAATCAGTGCGAGTTTCTCCCTTGGGCAGCTTTTCGTTGAGCAACCGCATGATCAAATTGCCGAACGACGCCGGATACTCCATGCCGATCAAGCCGCCGGCGATTTGCGTATCAAACAAATTGGCCGGCGCTTTTCCGGTCGCACGATAGCAGAACAAAAATTCTTCGCGGCCCGAATGCACGACCGAAACGTGCTCGCCGTTAGCGATCAAATCCCAAAAGACGCTCATATCGTCGATCCGCTTCGGATCGATAATTGCCAAAATATCGCCCGCCGCAATCTGCACCAAGCATAAGTCGGGCAGATACACGTCTTCCGAGACGAACTCGGTATCGAAATAGATGTGCGAGACTGACCGCAAGCGGTCGCACAGGGCGGCGAGATGGGCTTGAGATTCGACGTATTCGTAATTCACGGCTGCATCTATGCGTTCGAGCGTAAGTCGGGACCTAGCTCGATCGTACTAAGTGCCGAGCCTGTCGACTAGCGGCGAAACGAGCGACAAGCCTTGCTAGTCGCTCGCTTTTTCGCGTTTATAGCAGAAAGATCAACGACATGACGATCATCACCGGCAGCAAAATCGGCAAGCTGTAAAACAGCACGTAGCCGAAAAAGCTGGGCATCCGAACGCCAGATTCTTCGGCGATCGCTCGCACCATAAAGTTGGGTCCGTTGCCGATATAGGTCATCGCTCCCATAAACACGGCGCCTAAACTGATAGCGATTAGCTTCAAATTCGCTTCGGCGCCTCCTTCTTGGTGCAAGAGATCGACCAATGACTGACCTGCGTATTGTGCGTCCGCCGTTTTAAAGAACACCAAATAGGTCGGAGCATTATCGAGAACCGCCGAAAGCGTTCCCGTAATCCAGAAAAACTTTTGCGGCGTATCGATGCCTAAGTTTTTCTGGATTAC
>JBITAD010000613.1:0-4562 GCA_044439945.1 Blastopirellula sp. JB062 | reverse complement strand
CAATGGTGACCTTTAAATGGAGAGAGCGAAAAAATCGAATTTGCGAAATGGCGCGAAAGAATACCAGGGCGGCGATTTACGACAATTTGACCCTTGGCAATGGGTCGGCGACAATCGGGTTTTTCCACCTAATCGTCTCTTGTCTTGGACACGTTTTATGATTTTTCGACTACTTGCGATATTGCTAATCGGCGCGTCGGTTGCGCGCGGTTTCGCCCAAGAGCAGGAAGCCCGGCCGAACTTTGTGATTATCAATATCGACGACCTAGGGTATGCCGATATCGAGCCGTTCGGTTCAAAACTTAATCGAACGCCAAACTTGAATAAGATGGCGGCTGAGGGGATGAAGCTGACTTGCTTTTACGCCGCGCCTGTCTGCACCCCATCGCGAGCCGCGCTGTTGACCGGTTGTTATCCGAAACGCGCGCTGCCGATTCCGCACGTGCTGTTCCCTGAAAATGCGGAAGGGCTGGACCCCAGCGAAGTGACGATCGCCGAACTGTTAAAAGAGCAGGGGTACGCTACCGCAATTATCGGCAAGTGGCATTTGGGCGATCAGCCCCAATTTTTGCCGACTCGCCAGGGGTTTGATTACTTTTACGGTTTACCCTACTCCAACGATATGGGCCCGGTCGCGGACGGGGTCAAAAGCAACTACGGCGCGCCGATCCCCAAACGCAAAAGAAAAGGGAAAGGCCAGCCGCCGTTGCCGCTGATGCGAAACGAAACGGTCTTGCAGCGCGTCTTGGCCGAAGATCAGGCCGAATTGGTCGCCAACGATACGTCGGAAGCGATCAAGTTTATCCGCGAACATCAAAAGACGCCCTTCTTTTTGTATTTGCCCCATTCGGCGGTTCACTTTCCGCTTTACCCAGGAGCAGCCTTTCGCGGCAAGTCGCCGCACGGCTTGTACAGCGATTGGGTCGAAGAAGTCGACTGGAGCGTCGGCCAGGTGTTGCAAGCGATCAAAGATTGCGGCTTAGATCAACAGACGTTGGTGATCTTTACTTCCGATAACGGCGGGCAGCCTCGGTTTGGCGCCGTAAACAAACCGCTGCGTGCGGGGAAGGGAACGACCTACGAAGGAGGAATGCGAGTGCCGACGATCGTTCGCTGGCCCGGCAAGGTGCCGGCGGATACCGGCAGCGACGCGATGGTCGGCATGATGGACCTGCTGCCGACCTTGGTGCGTTATGCGGGCGCAGCGACGCCGAATGATCGGCAAATTGACGGGGCCGATATCGGGCCGATTCTAGAGGGCGCGGCCGGCGCTCAATCGCCCCATGACTACTTTTATTTTTACCGAGGTTATGAGTTGGAAGCGATTCGTCGCGGCGATTGGAAATTGCGGCTGAAAGATGGGAAGCTTTACAACTTGAAAGAAGACATTAGCGAAACCAGAGACGTCGCCGACGAGAACGCCGAGGTCGTGGGACAGCTTCAAAAAGCGGCGGCGGCGATGGACGCCGATTTGGGGATCAAAAAACTGGGGCCCGGCTGCCGCAAAGTGGGAATTGAGAAAAACCCGGAACCGTTAATTGGATTCGACGGAACGGTTCGGGCAGGTTTCGCTCCGAACTAATACATCCGTCGTGGGCCTGCTCGGTTATTTGTCGGAAGTATCGACCTTCGCCCAAAACGGATGTTGACGATCGGCACGGGTACGAACGTCTTCCAGCATCACCTCGGCCGTCGGTTTTAAGACGCGATCGTAACTGCGGCGGTCGATGTTGATCGAGGCGCGTTTGCCGAAATCGACCATCTCTGGCGTAAAGTAGACGGTGGCGCCGCCTGACTTGGATTGGACCGAGACGCCGTTGGTCGCCAGAATTTTCGCTTCGATGTCGGTGGTGGTCGCTTTCGGTTGCGGCCATTCGGCCGGTAAGACTTGCCCGCGAGCGGGCATGTCGCGAACTTCGACCCAGTAAAAGAAATTGTCCCATGGACGCATGGAAGAAAGCGTGAACTCTTTGGGCGTGAAATTACGTTGATGCAGTCCCATCCAGGTGAACATCTCTTGGATTTCTTCTTGAAAATGTTCGTGCCCGCGGCCTAGATATTCGACCACGGTGACGTCCATGTTGTTTTTTTGCAAGTAACGGTCCCAATCGCGAGCGTTTTGCTCCAGCTTGTTGCCGTCGTATTGGCCATGAACGAAGTACATCGGCACGAAACGGGCGTTTTCCCAATAGCGCGAGACGTACTTATCGGCGGTGGCGACGACCGGCAGAACGCCGGCCCATAAATCGGGATGGGCCAAGCCGATGTCCCAGGCGGCGTCGCCCCCCATCGAATGCCCGGTTAAAAAGACCCGGTCGGTATCGATCGAATAGCGCCGCATCGCGTCGCGCAGCGAATATAGGACCGCCGCATGCTCTTGGGCTGAGTATTGATAGTCGAACTGATGCTCTTCGCGCCAGATCGGAGCGATGACGATATAGCCGTGGCGCGTCGCTTGTCCAAGCCGCATTCCGGCCTGTTGGTTATAGGCGCCGGCCCACCAGTCGATTTGCTGCTCGGGCGAGTTGCCGCCGTTTAAGGTGACGATCGTCGGATAGCGGCGATACGGGTCGTAGTCGGGAGGCAATTGCACATAGTATTGAAAGTCGTCATAGCCAGGAACGCCGGGGGCGGTCATCAACGAATAACCGGGAATTCCCGCTTCTCCGGCCGGCTCTTCATCGGTACGTGGGGGCTTCATATGAAAAATGATTTTGGCCAGGTACTCGGGAGTGCCGGCTTCCATTGATTCCAATTGTTTTAAGATGCCGGCCTTGTCGACGTCGATCCGATTCGAGAGATAAGCTTGGGCCAGTCCGCGAACTTCGAGCGCGCTAAGCGCGACGGCCAGGTTTTGCACGCCGTTGTTGGGGCCTAAGATCCAACCGCTGATCGCCAACGACAGTTTTTGTTCAGCGCTAAGGGAGTCGTCGTCGGCCAGCCGCATAAAATCGCTCAGACGATTGATCGTGTTGATCGAGCAGTCTTGCTTGATCTCGGCGATTGCGGCGTCGACCTGCGTTTTTTTGGCAGGGTCGGCGAACTCGGCCGCGTATTTTTCGAGCAGTTCGATCGCTCGGGCGCGGCGTTGCGAAACAGCGTCGTACTCCGTGAGCATTTGCCGCACCTTCAAAAGCATTTCGCCGGCGACTCCTTCATCCGGAAACTTCGAGAGCATCTGGTAGGAGAGCGTATGTTGTCCTGACGATTGTCGCAGTTCGATTTCGCGAATCAAGTTTTGCGATGCGAGTTGACGTAAGCCGCTGATCTGTTTTTTCAGGTCCGCCAGTTCGGGGAAATCGCGTATCACTTCGGCCAATTCTAAAGCGGCGTCGTGATATCGCTCGCCTTGCAGGTACAGACGCACAATTTTCAGGCGTTGATCGGGATCGTCCGAATCAAGCTGCTGCCGCAATATTTTGCTCAGCGTCGCCCGAGGGATGCTGCTGGTCCGCATTCGCATGTCCCAGATGTACGAGCGTTCGGACTGAAGTCCTTCGACCTTGGTCCAGCGCGGCGTGATCTCGGTAATGCCTTGAATGACGTCGACCTGGCCGCGGACCGTGTGCATCGTATAGATGCGACGCCCCCACTGATCGAATGGAGTGATTCGCATGCTCTCGCCGATGATCAAGACGCGATTGCCCGCCTGGGCGACCCGCTGATCGAGATGGATATGCTCAGCGAGCGAGGGGGGCGCTTGTTGGACGTTTTTGACGAGATAGCTCGGGACGTAGACCCGGCGAAGATCGTCGTCGGCGATGACGATTAGTTGCAGTTCGACCCCGCCGGATCCCCCTTTTTTAAAGACCCCTTCGCCGATCGAGCCGATTTTGCCGAGCTTGCCTTCGATCGACATTCCATTTTTCAATTGCAGAATGTCGGCGGAAGTCGGGGCGCATAACAACGCTGTCAAAAGCGACGCGGCAAGGAAGATACGGATAAACATGCGATCGTTCGGCCATTGAAGAAGCGAAGAGAGGACGCGGAATTGTATCTCTTAAGATCGCCGAAAGAACGGCGTCTTTCCTTCTTCATTGTCGACGAGACGAGCGCTAGGTCAACAAAATCGCTAGAATCGATCGAGCCGGACCCGCCGAGACGAGAGATCAGCCGCAAGCGGGGCCGCCTGCGGCAAAGAAGCGGCTCAAGTCGCGGAGCTAGTTGGGGCTGAACGAGATCGACGCGGTGACGTCGCGCGAGAGAGGATCGGCCATAAATCGCTGATAGCAATCTCGGCAAAGCTGAAAATTGCGCTCTAGTTGATCTTCGTGAAGGGTCGGATCGTCGAGGCTTTGAATTTTTTCGAGCGAATCGGAGATCATCGCCAGATGGTCATGGTCGGTATCGTGCAGATCGTAATCGTCAAGTTGCGGTTCGATCTCGAGGAAGGCGGTCAAGCGAACGATAAAACAGGGATCGGTCGCTTTGTCAAAAACTTGCTGACAACCATGGCAAGCATATTGACTCATACAGCGTTCCCTTCGTGTGATGAGGAGGAGTGAGATTAGGCGACGTCATGTCTGCGGCTGACTCCATACTAACGTCGCTCGATTGAGACA
>JBITAD010000612.1:0-6125 GCA_044439945.1 Blastopirellula sp. JB062 | reverse complement strand
CCTCGCCGATTTGTAGCCGATTTTGTCGATGACCAAACTGAACAGAATGATACTGATCGCGAACGGCCAAAGCCCGACGCCGAAGATTTCTCCTTTTTGCGTTTCGGTTAAATTAAAGACGGTTCCCCAATCATCAATGATGATCGCGCGAACGATAAACCCGAACGCCGTAGTAATCAATGAGATAAAACAGGCCCAGAAGAGAAACTTCTTTTCTCCATCGGTAGACGCCGAATTGTCGTTCATATTGGGGAGGCTCCTCTTCGCTTCAGTGCATAATGGGAGTAATGGGGAACGTAAAATCACAACAGCGCGTCTCGGCCGAGACGACGCAAGAATTGAAAAACGCTTGGCAACAGACTATTAGTTGCCCGCAGAGTGTATAGCAAAATTCAGAGTATAGCGAGTGCTAGCGGCAAGTAAACTATTACTGCATTGCGATTTCGGACACATTTCTCCCCAGATTCGCAAAACCTTGAAAAATAACGCAAACCCTCTGAACTGACTGTCGATTCTCCCACGTAACGACTGCGAACGACCTTGCTCCCTTCGCCTCAACGCCCAACAACTGCCTGCATGTCACAACTACTTGCGAACCGCTGTTTTTGGGGGATTTTGCTGGTCGCGTTCGCTCTGCGTATTGGCGCTGCCATTTGGTGGCAAAACCGCCTTGGCGAAGAAGAACGATTTTTCTTCGGCGACAGCCTTTCGTACGAAGTATTGGCTCGCCAGATCGCCCACGGCGAAGAGTACCGATACGGCGACTCTGCGATCTTCCGTACGCCTGGGTATCCGGTGCTTCTGGCGCCATTTTACTGGTTCAGCGATCACCCCAACCCATTGTTATTACGCAGCTTAGGGGCATTCCTGGGAACGTTCTCAGTCGCCTTGTGCGGGCTGTTGGCGGCCCGGCTTTTCTCGCCGCAAGCCGGGCTTTACGCCGCCGGCATAACGACGTTTTATCCCGGCGGATTAGCCATGAGCGCCTTTGTGCTGAGCGAGGTCGCTTTTTGCCCCTGGATGTTGCTGCAACTTTGGTTCTGGAGCGAAGCGTATCAAGCTCCTCGTCGACAGTCTTCGCTCGCTTGGGGCGTTGCGGCCGGTCTGGCGATGGCGGCCGCCGTTCTGACGCGCCCCAGTTGGATGCTGTTTCCATTTTTCGCAGTGCCGATTTGTCTGCTGGCCGTTTCGCACCGACGACGTCAGCTCGAGGTATTTCTCGCGCTAGGGCTAACCTTTATGGCGGCGATGTCTCCATGGTGGATACGTAACTACCAGATCGCAGGGAAGTTTGTTCCCACCTCATTGCAAGTCGGCGCCAGTTTGTACGACGGCATAAGACCTGGGGCCGATGGCGGAAGCGACATGTCATTTGTCGAACCGTTTCGCGCTGAGCAGTTGGCGGCCGACGCCGCCAACGACGCGCCGCCGCCTGGGACCTTTGAAACACGGCTTGATGATCGAATCAAAGCGGCTTCGATTGCATGGGTGAAAGCGCATCCAGACGAAGTGCTGGCGCTGGCCGGGCGTAAACTCTTGCGATATTGGAACTTCTGGCCGAACGAAGCCAGCTTTCAAAGCGTTCCGTTTCGCCTGATTATTGCCGCCGGCTACTTACCTATTCTAACTTTGGGTTTGGCGGGGCTCTTGATCTATCGTCAACAAAGCGCCGGCATTTGGCTTTGCGGCTTGCCTATCTTCTACTTCTCGCTGCTACATTCGATCTTTGTCAGCTCGATCCGTTATCGCCAACCGGCGATGCTGCCGCTAGCGATCTTAGCCGCCGGCGCCGCCGTTTGGCTTCTGCAACGCATGAAAAAAAAGAAAAATTGCGCGGTCGATCAGCCAGCCGCTGCGTAGAACCGGTTTCAAAACTGTTTTCGTGCCTGAGATTTTCTGATTTTGGCGAAGATGCAGGAGAGGTCGAAGCAAATCGCGGAAATCTGGAAATCGAAGCCGAAATGAGGTTTGGAAACCGACGCGAAGAAAAGCGTCGCGCCCTTGGGCTTTCGCGCGAAAGCTTCGCTTTACCCTGCGGGCATTTTTTGCCAAGATAGCTGCCACTGCGGCAGGCAGGGAAAGTTTGTCGCGGCTCAACTTCTTGCGGCGATAGTAAAGCCGCATGTGGGAAAGGATTCCGTACGCCGTTGAAACGGTTCGTGCATACAAGCTGGCTTTTTTGCAAATGGACGGCGCTGACCGCGATGTTGGTCGCCGTGGCGATCGGGTTGTATCTTTACCACAACCTGAACGACGAAATTCGGATCCGGGTCGAAAGTCGTTTCGCCGAGCATTACCAGAATCTCGATATCTCGATCGCCTCGGCTCAGTTTCATGAAGGGCAGGGGATCGAAATTCGGGGGCTTCGCTTCGCCGAAAAGAACGTCTCCGGACGAAGCGGCGATCTGCTCGATATCGACGAAATGTTCGTCTATTGCGATACCGATCCGCGCAATCTGGTCGCTGGCAAGTTAGACGTCGCACGGATTGTCGTGAAACGGGTTCGCATCTCGGCGGCGCTGCAGACCGACGGACAACTCAATCTGCAGTCGATGTTTCCGCTTCCCAAATTTGGCGATAGCGATCCGATCATCGAAATTCATGACGGCCTATTCGAGCTTCACGACGCGACGAACGGGGGCCGCTTTCGGCTAGATCCGATCGACTTGACGCTTCAACCGCTGCGCGACGCGCACGATGCGCCGACCGGCAATAAACGCCTTAAAATCAACGGCACGTTGCGTTCCGAACATTGCGAAACGATTCAAATCTCCGGCGTGCTAGAGCCTGATTCAAAGTCCGGCGCAATTCAAGGACGCGTCGATCGCTTGCGGATAACGCCTGACTTGTTTCATGATTTGCCGCAATTCGCGCAAGAAAAAGGCGCCAAGCTGCTTCCGCTTGAAGCCCGAGCCGACATGCAATTTCAATTTTCGACGGCGGCGGGCGACGAGCCTTTTCGCTTCGAGGTTAGCGGCGAGATTAGCGAAGGACGCTGGAACGATCGTTCGCTTCCGTTTCCCGTCTCCGAGATCTACGGCTCCTTCGTCGCGAACGCGGCAGGCGTAAATATCGAGCGCATGTCGGCCAATGTCGGCGACGGCTCGATCGTCGCGTCGCTCGTTCGACAAGGCTGGGATGACGCCTCGCGTATCCGCTTTGAAGCGAACCTTTGCAATTACGTGCTGCACGAACGTCTTGCGGAAGCGATTCCGCCGAGCCTGCGTAAGCATTGGTTTCATTACCGCCCCGAGGGCGCCGTCGACGCCCAAGTGATCGCCGACTTTGACGGGACGACCTGGAAGCCCGAACTGCACGTCACCTGCTTAGACTCGCGGTTCGTCTATCACCGCTTTCCTTACCCGGTCAACAGCGCCAAAGGCCGCATCGACTATAAGAATGGGGTTCTCGATCTCAATCTGACCGCGCAAGCGGGCAAAGCCCCGATCAAAATTATCGCCAGCTTGCGTGATCTGGGCCCTGAGGCGAAGGGATTCGCACGGTTTACGTCGCTCGAACCGATCGAATGCGACGCTACGATGCTCGAAGCGCTGGCCGTCGCCAGCCCGAAAGCGAATGAGTTCACCCGCAAGCTGAATCCGCGAGGCACGACTAATTTCGATTTCCTGATTCAATGCCGCCAAGGGAATCAAGACCAAGACAAGCGTTTGACGCTTGATATCGTCGACGCACAAGTCACCTACGAAGAGTTTCCGTATCCGATCCAAAAAATTCATGGTCGGGTCGTTTGGACCGACGACAAAACGACGATCGAACGACTGGAAGGGGTCAACGACTCAGGCTACGTCGTCTGCGGCGGCAGTTGGACCCGCAATCAAGACCCGCGCGGCAAACTCTTGCTCAACTTCACCTGCACCGACATTCCGCTAGAAGACGAACTTCGTTCGGCGCTGCCAGAGACGTCGCGACGCGTCTGGGACGAACTACGTCCGCGCGGCACGATTGATCACATGGACCTGACGCTAGCGTTTCCGGATGAAAACGGCAAGCTCGACGTGGAAATCCGCGCCCAGAAATGGCGTCGCGACCAAGCGCCGCAAAACGATCGAAAATATAGCGCGGCGAGTCGCACGATCTCGATCGAGCCTCGTAGTTTTCCGTGGTTGATGGACGAGGTCGTCGGCACGATTCATTTTCGTCGCGGCATCGTGCAGTTGCTGGGAGTTACGGCGAGACACGGCAACGTGCAAATCTCTACCGGCGGCGATTGCCAAGAGTTGCCCGACGGACGTTGGCAACTTCGTTTTCAAGACGTTCAAGTCGATCGACTCTTTCCAGAGCGAGACTTGTTGACCGCGCTGCCTGCTTCGTTGGCGGCGTCGGTCCGCCGATTAAAGCCCTCGACGCCGGTCAACATGCGCGGCGCGTTTACGTTGATCGGGGGCGCTCAAGAGAACGTCCCGCCTGACGCCTACTGGGATTTAGATTTCTTTTTGGCCGGTTGCGACATTACGGCCGGGGTAATTCTGAATCGGGTTTACGGAGCGGTCCGCTTGACGGGAGAAGCGACCTCGGAAGGGGCGTTTACGTTCGGCGAACTTTCGATCGATTCGCTCCTGTACAACGAGATTCCGCTTACCAAAATTTCAGGGCCTCTCTTCATTAACTCGTCTCATGCGGTGATTGGCTCGCGAACGCCGCGAAGAGAAAAAAAGGAACCGCCGCGCAGCGTGGTTGCGACCACCTTTGGCGGGCAATTGGCGCTTGATACCAACGTCTTACTGCAAGAGAATCAGCCGTTTGACCTTCAGCTTCGCTTGTCGGAAGGAAAGCTTGAACAAACGCTGCTCGACCTGGGACAAGCCAACCCGGGACGCAATACGGGGCGCATGTTCGCCGAGATGCGTTTGACCGGCAATTCGCTGGGAACGCATACCTTTCAAGGCAACGGCCGCATGCAACTGCGCGACGGCAATCTCTATCAACTGCCGCTGGCCGTATCTCTGCTGAAAGTGTTAGCCGCCCGCACGCCCGACAATACGGCGTTTCATACCAGCGACGTCAATTTTCAAATCAAAGGCGAATACGTCTATTTGAATCGCATGACGCTAAGCGGCGACGCAATTTCGCTAACCGGGGCCGGCGAAGCGAATTTTGACGGGCGGATCTCGATGCGGTTTTATACCGAGCTAGGCGACAATCGGTATCAGATTCCGGTAATCCGACCGCTCTTGGGCGAAGCGGGGCGCAATTTGATGGTCATTCACGTCAACGGCACGCTCGATCACCCGGAAACTCAGCAAGAGATCTTCCCTGCGGTGAACGAAACGCTCGAACAACTCTTTCCCGACCAACCGATTCGTTTTCCGGTCGGCAACGCAACCGCCGACGGCGCCGGGGCGACCGCTCGGCAACCGCCTGCTTCGTCTGGGCGGATGCCGCGTTAACCGCCAGCGATCTTCCTTCGCACGTCGTCGTTTGCCGCCTGCTAATTGCCGGCTGGCACGTCAAATTCGTACGACTTGGTCTCTGGGGTAATGGTCGTTTCAGTGACGAAAACTTCCTGAAGCGGGGAAGTCGATTTTTGCCCCGACCCAATTTGCGGCGGCATGATGCGCACGACATAGGGCCCCTCGCCGACGCCGAACTCGGGATCGGTCTCAAACTTGCCGTCGATAATCGGCGCGTAAGCGACGAGCCCTTGATTTTGCTTCGAGCTATCAGGCTCGAACGAGATCGTGCCCGAGGAGAGCGGTTGCCCGTCGTAGGTCACGTTTCCCTCGATTTGCGCGCCGTTGGTCGGTCCTTGGCATCCGCTGAAAGCGATCAGCAGCAGCGCGATCCACAGGCTGGTCAAATTTATTGCGGACGACATTAGAACGCGCCTCCAACCGGTCCCCCGTCGGCGATCGCACCCAATGAGCGGTGGATGTTAATATCCATTGTTTGACTCATAAAGTGAACGCTGGCGTCACCCAACAGCATGTTACAGCCGCCAGGATGAAAGCTGCCGAACGTGCGTCCGACGACCGCTTCCGACTTGTTCGGGCCTTTTTTCAAAATTCCGCTGACCGGTTGATTGATCGGCTCGACCGCCGCCGCCAAGTTCGTGTAGTGACGATAATCGGCTCGGAAAAAAATTCCGCCGGCCCACGACGAGTGCT
>JBITAD010000611.1:2058-6141 GCA_044439945.1 Blastopirellula sp. JB062 | reverse complement strand
GGATTTTAAACGCATGCGTCGACGAACGCATGCCGATCACCGGGCCTCCCCGCTCTAAATAATCGACGATCGGTCGCATCTGTTCGGCGGAGAAATTTTGAAATCGCAGAAAGATCACCATCAAATCGGCGGTCGCCAAAGCATCGGTACCGGGCATATAGTTCGAACCGGGCGAGATTTCGCCGCTGTCTGGGTCGAGCGTAAAGAGCACGGTGCACTTGAACCCATGACGCTTGGCCAAGATGCGAGCGAGCGCGGGTAACGATTCTTCCGAACGATATTCGTGATCGCCCGCCAGAAAAACAAGATGCTTCCCTCGGCCGGGGCCCGCATCGCCTTCGTAAACCAAAGGCTCGGCGTCGCCGCGCAGCGGAAAGGCGGCAAGGACGAACGCGAAAATCAAGCAGATGCGGATCATAAGACGACTTGTCGATAAGTGAGCTGGTTTAGGAAGACGACTACATAAGAATGGATTCGTGCGGTTGCGATTCTACACGATTAAAAAAAGCCGCAAACGAGAAAATCGTTTGCGGCTTCGGTTTTGACTCAGGCGACAACCTGATTACGGCTTGCCGATCGCTTCGCGGGCTTCGGCGACTGCGTCGCGTACCGCGGGATCTTCGTCTTGCGAAGCGGCTTGTAACGCCGATTCGGCCGACTGAGCGTCGGCGCCAAGTCGTCCAAGCAACTCGGCGGCGCCGCGTCGTGCGACCGCTTGTTTCGCTTTTAAGGCGGTCGTCAGCGCCGGCACGACTTTGTCCGCCGTCGCTTTCGACTTGCCGTCGATCTGTAGGATCGACCAAGCGCACAAGACCTTTAGCGTTTCGTCCTGGCTGGCCGACATCACTTTCTGCAGCGCGGGCGTCGCGTCGGCGGCGGGCTTGCCAATTTGGCCTAAGGCCAAAGCCGCGTCATGTTGGGCGGCGCCTTGGCTTTCGGCTAACAAAGCGATCAAGCGCGGGGTCGCGTCTTTGGCGGCCGGACCGATCTTGCCGAGGGCGACGATCGCCTCGTTCGCGACGCGCGGGTTTTGATCGGAAGTCAGCTTGACCAAATCAGGAACCGCCGGAGCCGCTTCGGCGCCCATTTCGCCCAAGATCGCCGCGACCGGTTTTCGCAAACGCTCGTTCTTTAGCGCAACTTGCAAGTGCGGAATCGCCGCAGGACCGAGACTGGCGAACACATGAATCGCATCGCCCAAAACGGCAGGGTCCGCACCCGGCAACGCTTTGTGCAGTTCGGCGATCACTTGGTCAGGCTTCGCATTCAGCGCGATCAACGCCTGCGACGCGGCGGAGCGAACCCATGCGTCTTTGTTAACCAGCGATTTGGCGAGTTGTGCCAGCACCTTTTGTTGCCGTTCTTGATCTTGCGGATTGGCCCGGGCCAGCGCCCATTGGCTGACCAAACGCAACACCGGATCTTTGGCGCTTTCGTTGGCGACGATCTTCGCTTGCACGTCGGCCGGAATTTGGGCGATGCGTCCTAGGGCGAAGGTGGCCGCCAAACGCAGATGCTCTTCGTCAAGCGCTTTGGAGATCTCCGGAATCGAGGCCTTCGCCGCATCGGGCATCGCCGCCAGAGACAAGATCGCTTCGCGGCGCGTTTCGATCGGCGCCGAGCTAATCAATTTGGTCAACGCAGGCGCCGCATCGCCGGCGATCGGTCCCATGTCTCGCAAAATGAGACACGCCCAAAAAGCGGATTTTTCGTTCTGCAACGCTTGGATCAAACCGGGCAAAGCAGGTTTGCCCGTTTCGGCGATCGCATGCATCACGCGCAGTCGAACCGCCGGGTCGGAATCGCCCAACAATTTGACGAACAGCGAAACCACTTTTTGACGATCAGGATGGAGCGAAGGAATCGCGCCGATCGCTTGACGTCGTACCTGCGGATCGGCGTCGGCGGCAAGTTGCACCAGCGCGTCGACGGCCGGGGCGGCTTCGGAACCGATACTGCCCAAAGCGTGCGCGGCATGCGCTTTGACCGCGGCTGAAGGAGACTTTAGCAGTTTGATCAGCGGATCGACGGCCGCGGCGGCTTTCGGACCGGCGGCGGCCAAGCGATCGATCGCTTGCAATTGGGTCAGTTCGTCGGTCGAGGCGAGCGCTTCGATCGATTGTTCGACCGACGGCGAGTCGGCGTTTGCGGCGCTGCAAAACAGGAGCGATACGGCGAGCGCCGTCGACGCGAAACAACGTGTAGTAGGAAAGTGCATGGCGTATTATCTCTTACGGTTTGCGTCTGTGAATTAGTGGAGTCCGACCTGGCAAGTCGAGTAAAGCAGGCTATTCAAAAACGAATGCGCTTCGACATATTGCTGCGGCGGAACCTTTTTGATGCCTCGCTTGAGCGTCGCCGACATGGCGTCGGCGGTTTCGATAAACTTGTTGACGTCTTGATAGCCGAGCCCGCCGTGCGACGCCTTCTTCTCTAGCAGCGAACTCAGTTCGTTGCGCTGCTTTTCAAAGTCGGGGTATTGCAAAAGGGTCGGCCATTGAATTTCGCCGCTGACCGGATTGACCTTCTTCGTATCAACCGGTTTCGGCGCGGCCGAATGCGCCAGATAAGCGAGCTGCTCTTCCGTCGGACGAGGATGTTTTTTCGCTTCATACGCGTCGCGTTGTTCGCGCATTTGGAAGTAGGTGTCGGCGTATTGCTTGCGATTGGCGATCTCGTTGCTTTGGGCTTGCGTCGCGTAGACCGCCGCTTGAGACGTTTGCAAATTGTAAGAGCCGCGCGCACTGGTCAAATTGGCCATGCCGTTCAGCGCGCCTTGTTCGGCGGTCGCCGTGTTGGTGTAGGCGCCGTAATACGGCGGGCCTGGATAAACGGCAGGTTGCGCCGAGGCTACTCCGCAGAGCAGCAGAAAAGATAGGGAGCTGAGAGTCAATTTCATCGTGGTTACTCTTTAGAGCTTAAGCGAGATTAACAATCGACCGACGCAACGCGACGTGAGCGTCGCAATACGTTCGGTCCGCGGTAGCGTCGTTGCCGCTACTCGCTAAAAGGGTTGGAAGAGTCCGAGTCAGCGTCCGAATCGGAGCTTGAGTCGGAATCGTCCGGTTTCTTCAGTCGCACCAGCAGCCATTGCTCGGTACGATCTTTGCCAAAGTGAATCAAGCACGGGGCTTCGTCTTTGGTCAGGTTGTAAAGTCCGGTTTCGATCACGTTCGACGTGTTATCGCCGACCGTGAATGCGACCCGTTGCGTCTTTTTGTCGGCCGAACCCTGAATCACTTGCGTCTTGTCGGTTTTGGTGTCGGTGTAATTGCCGCGAATGATCCCTTGTTTGTCAATCGCCAATTGAATCGTGACGTCCGACGTGGTTTCGCCCGTTTTCGATAACGCGAAGACGCCCAGCGGCAGCCAGTCGGCGTCGTCCGGGGCGTCCGCTTCGGCCCCGTCGCTCGCCAATTGATTCGCCTGATTGTAATACTGATCGGCGGTGCCGACGTCTTCGCCGTTCACATAGACGCTGTCGTCTTGATAAACCACCGTATTGCCATAGTCGTAATACAAGGGCTCGGCCGGATAGTAAGCCATCCAGGCGTCTAACGAGTTCCAAGTGGCCGCTTGCCAAACCGCGCCGGCGGCCCAACCTGCCGCAAACCAAGCGCCGGGGTGATTCGTATACCAGCCATGGCCGTAAACGCCCCAATGATTGAAGTTGCCGCGAACGGCGACGGCACAATGATAACGGCCTGACGGCGAAACCCGTGCGAACCCGGCCGCCACGCCGCCGTGCGGGCCGATTGCCGCGCCGCGAGCCGCAGCGCCGCCATGCGGTCCGCGAACGGCGCCTCCGGCGGCGACTCCGCCGCGAGGTCCTCGGCCGACGACTTGCCCGCCTGCGGCGCCGTCGTTCCCTTTAAATCCGCGGCCGGCGACAGCGCCGCCGTTGGGGCCGACCGCCCCGCCCCGGCCAACCGTATTGCCGCGCGGTCCGGTCACGGCCGTGCCGGCCGCCGCGCCGCCGCGCGGACCGTCGATCGAGCCGTGATTGACGTCAAAATTGTCGCCGAAATCGCGATCGCCGAAATTGTTGAAACTGTTCCGGTTGATGTCGGTATTGCGGTTGAT
>JBITAD010000611.1:0-1958 GCA_044439945.1 Blastopirellula sp. JB062 | reverse complement strand
TTGCCGTTCAACCCGCCGAATCCATGACCGCCCAGATTGCCGGCGCCTCGATCGAGCCCGCCGCTTAAACCGCCGCGATTCAGACCGCCGCCGTTATGAAGACCGCCGCCGCCTAATCCGCCCCCGTTCAATCCGCCAAAGTTGCCGGCGCCGCGGTCTAAGCCGCCGCCGCCCAAACCGCCCCCGTTTAATCCGCCAAAGTTGCCGGCGCCGCGGTTGATTCCGCCTCCGCCGAAGTTGCCGCCTCCAAAGTTGCCGTGAGCGCCCCCTCCGCCGAACCCGCCGCCGCCAAAACCGCCGCGGGCGCCTCCGCTGAAGCCGCCGCCGAAACCGCCGCGGGCGCCTCCGCCAAAGCCGCCGCCGCCGAAACCGCCGCGACCGCCGCCGCCAAAGCCGCGCGCCCAGCACTCGGTGAGCGGAAAGGACAACACCAAAACGAAGGTGACGTAACTAAAAAATCGTGTGCGGAACATGGAACGAGCTCGCTTGGCTGATGGTCGTGTAGGGATTATTGGTCCGACGTTTGGCGCTTAATGACCACTTCGTTCGTATCAGGCAGTTCGACCCCGCCGGCCGAGCGTTTTACGGATTGCCAAACGTACGCGTCGTCGTCGAGTCGAGTCAAAATATTGATCGCGTGGGTGGCGACGCCATGGCCGGTCATGCCGTGCATCTCGGCCGAAAAGCCGCTGTCGTGCGGCGTCCAGAGGCCGACCGAATGGCCGCCGTCTCCGCTAAAGTTCCAAGACTGCATCTGCCCAAGCATGGGGTTCCAGCCGATCAGCTGCACGCCAGACGTTTTGGTTCCGTCGGCCGCTGTCGTCTCGTACGATCGTTCGACGAAACTTTTGTCGGCGATCCAGCGACAAACCGACGTCGTTTTCGCCCCAAATTCTTCGGCTTCCCACTTGCCGATCAGCCAGTTTAAGTCGGCGACTTGATGGTGGGCCGAAGGGGTAGCGACCCATTGATCGCGAACCGAAGCCATCTGCCATTGATCGTCTTGCTTCACATGGATCGCCGTGTATTGGCTGAAACCGGGCGAACCGCTGGGGGCGGGCGCCAAGATTGCGCGGCCATCTTCCAAGACGACGTTCTCGTTTAGTCGACGCAACGAATCGATGGCGACATGGATCTTGGTACCTTTATTCTTGGCAAAGAAATCAGCGTACGCTTTTTTGATCTCGTCGCGTCCCGAATAGCGGCGACCGGCGTCGTCGACATACTCGCCGTCGCTGGTCCACATCGCCGCGATCGCGCCAGCTTTCCCTTGGTTGAACGCTTCGACGAACGACTTCGATTGCTCTCGAATTTCAGACAGCGCGTCGTCGGAGTCTGCCGATTGTCGTTTTGAATCGCCGTCCGCCGCCGTTACTGAAAGGGGCGTGATCAGGGCGAACAGCAAAAAGGCTCGTAACGCCGTGTTCAATATAGTCACCGAAATGCGATCCCTAGTTAATAGGTAGCGACGCATCCTTGCGGTTACAAACCGGGCTCAGCCGGTTAATCATGACGACGAATTTTTGAGAGCCTGATGCAAAACCTCGCTGCGGCGGCGATTTCTTCGATATTAGCGACTAGTTCGCAGCTCGCCAAAATCGATCCATCGCAGGCACAAAACCATTTTTTGAACCCAAACTCTAGACAATCATAGTTTGGCCTCACCGCCCTTTTGGCGATCGGAGGCGAAAATTTGCGGAAAAACAGGACATTGCCGGCGTAGTTTCGCTTGAATTTGATATCAAAGCAATTACCGACGCACCTTCGAGCGATAATCTTAACAATCAAGATTGAAATTACAGGAGTAACCCAAAGGCCCCGTTTAATCCGATCAAACCCTTTGATTACCTATCAAGTTAACCATTTGCTGGGGGCAGGTCATCCAATTTCTGCGCGAATCGCTCCCCTGCCCTGAAATCTCGCCGCCGATCTGAAGCGATCGCCGAGCAACATGGAGC
>JBITAD010000610.1:1868-6145 GCA_044439945.1 Blastopirellula sp. JB062 | reverse complement strand
GCGGCGGCGTAGAGACGCGGGACCGCGGGACAGGATTTGCGCGTGCGTCGGCGGTCCCGCGGGTCTCGCGTCTGATTGAGACCCGTGCTTGTCTGACGATTGCCGAAGGAAAGGTCAGGTTTAGGAGCGAAGCCGGGTTTAGTAGTAAGTCAGCAATACGTCCGTTTTTTGAGCCTGGGCTTGTTTTAGCCAGTCTAAAAACTCGCGGAGTAGCGCTTGAATGGCGGCGTCCGTCGCTTGCTCGATACGTTGCTCAAACTCGTTCACTTGTTGCGCCAGGTCGGCCTGACGAATATGCCCAAGAGCGGGGAAGTCTTCGAGATCAGGCAGCGGCACCGGTGCTTGGGTCGCCATCAGTCGTACCAGTCCGCACTCTTGGATCGCCGCCCAGCGAACGCCTCCCCATTCGGTCGGCGGAATGGAGGTCCCCAGATGTGCGGCGATCTCTTCCAAAGCGTATCCGTATTGCGAACCCGATTCGTCGTCGAGCTCGTTCCCCATAACAAGATCTTTGATCGCATCGCTAAGCGAGATCATTCCTTCGTCTTCGGCGTCCCATTCTTCGTCGTCTTCAAAACGTTCGGGGTTGTTCGCCTTGACGGCCTCGATCAAAGAGGCGTCGCCGCTGCCGATCGCTTTTTCCAGTTTCGCAAAGTCGACCAAGATCGGAGAAAGTACGTAGCTCATGGGTGATTTCCTGCACAATTTGCCCAAAGAAGAAGTTCGTGAACGGGGCGGTCGCTGATCGCCTGAACGGCGTTTGACGTGCCGTAAAGTGCCGAAGATCGTAACTTGAGGGGGCAGGCCGAGCAAAGAAAATCGGCATAGAGACGAGCGGATTTTCCCTTTTTTCACATAGGCTGGGAAGCGACTGAGAAGATTGCGTTAAGGCGAACCGGGGTCAGGCGTAAATTTGTCTGCCATCGTTCCGAAGCGATGCAATTGATAGGTGTTGCGGCGCGAAGCTTCGACAGCTAGCAAGACGCCCACTTCGGGATGACGCTCGCAGTAGGCGGCCGTTTTTTCCGGCCCCATGACATAGCAAGCGGTCGACAACGCGTCGGCCAGCGCAGCGGTCGGCGCGACGATGGTGGTCGACAATACGCCTTCGGCCGGAAGGCCGCTGCGCGGATCGAGCACATGTCCATAGCGGCGGCCTGATTCGACAAACGTTTGATGGGCGGCGCCTGAGGTGCCGAGCGCTTCGTCATGCAGCGTGACTTCGCCGATTCGTTTCCCTGGTAAGAAAGGATGCGGCACGCCGACGCGCCAACCTTCGGAGCCGTCGCCTCGGAGGCGAGATCCGCGCGCGACGACGCTGCTTGTACCGCCATGAAACAAAAAGTTGTTCACCTGTTGGGCGAGCAAAAATTCGCTGACTCGATCGAGCGCGTAGCCTTTGCCGATGCCGCCGAGATTGATTTCCATCTCGGGCAGGTCGAAAAAGACCGATTGGTTTTCGTCGTTGAGGGTGAGATGCCGACTGCCGACTTTGGCGAGGGCGGCGGCGATTTCCTCCGGCTGAGGGACGCGGCCTTTCCGTTGGTAGAACCCCCAGATTTTGGCGAGCGGACCGGCGGTTACGTCAAACGCGCCGTCGGTCTCGTGATAAATTCGTTTCGCTTCGACCAGCAGATCGAAAAACCGGCTTTCAATCGCGATCGGAGCGAAGTCGGCGGCGGCGTTAATGCGCGACGCTTCGCTATGCGAACGGTAGATCGACAGTTGGTCTTCGTACTGATCAATTTTGTCGAGCGCCGCCACGGCCGCTTCGGCGCCAAGGGGGTGTTGGCCGGCGTTCAAATAAATGGCGAACGTGCAGGCCATCGCCTCGCGGCTAACTTCGACCAAATAGCTCCCTTGCTCGGCCGACGACTGGGGCGGGTCGGCATCGTCGCTTGGCTGGCGGTTTGCGGTTTTCTCGGTGCGTGGGGCCGATTTTAACGAAGCGGGGGGCGGCAACGGTTCGGACGTCAGGTCATGCAACGCGTCGACGGCAGATTTTCCTCGCAAAAAGTCGCGCCGGTTCGATTTACGAGAATTCATCTTCGATTGTTTTACGTTCGATTGCTTGCCGAAAACTGTTTCGTCGTCGATACTTCGATTATATCGCCGTCTGCAGGCGACAACCGCCTGCCCCCCAGCGAAAAGGATCTCTCTCGACATGCGTAACGCCTATTTGATCGCTCTATTGCTCATGATCGTTGCGGTCGGCTCGCTCGCCGCCCAGCAGCCGCAGCGCCGTGCGAAGCTGCCGGCTAACTTTGACAATACCGGGGCGTCCTTCATTTTCTCGCGTGATTTGTACGGCGAATTGCTGACCGGAGAGCGACCCGCGGCCCTGAGCCAAAAGGCGTCGCCGGCCATGATCGCCAACTCGGGCGGCATGTCAGGCGGGCCGGGCGCCCAAGCCGGCGAGACCGCCGCGGCGAGCAGCGGCGCCGATTGGAGCTTTATTACGCCGGAGACGATTCAAGACGAGATCAAGAAGCTGAATCTCGAAATCGTGCCGATCGCCATGAACATTCGCGAGTTCAAAGGAGGCGGTTACGACGTCTGCCGGCGGAGCTTTACGGAGTTGGCGATGTTATTTGAAATTATTAACGAGCATCCGCAAGACGTGCGCTGGAAAGAGGCGTCGCTTGGCGCTCGCGACGCTTTTTGGAAAACGGCCGACGTTTGCAAGGTCGGCACCGATCAATCGTTTGCCGCGGTCAAGCAACGCTCGCTCGATCTCGACGATTTGGTGCGCGGCGGTTCGCCCAGCTTTACCAAGGGAGACCCGGAAGCGACTTGGGAGGCGATCGCCGATCGCCCGCCGTTGATGCAGCGTTTAGAAACGGGCTTTAACGAGAAGTTGAAGAAGTGGGTCGCCAGCGAAGCCGAATTTCGGGGCAACAAGCAAGAGATACTGCACGAAGCCCAAATCATTGCGGCGATCGCCAAGGCGATCAAGCAAGAAGGTTTCGACTATTACGACGACGAAGATTACGTCGGCTATTGCGATCAAATGCATGACGCCGCGATTGCGATGATTAAAGCGGTCAACAACGACGACGCCGCGTCGGCCCGCGAGGCAGGCGGCGCGATCGCCGGCGCGTGTTCCGATTGTCACGGCGGCTATCGCTAAAGAAAGCCAGCCAGCTTACGGCTTGGTCCAGCGAGGCAAGACGATCGGCGTATCGTTAGGGCCGACGTCGATCGCGGCGACCGAGATCCGTTGCGGTTCGACTTGCAGGTCGAACGGGGCGCCGGTCAACGGATTGATCTGCGGCGGAGCAGGGGGCGCGCCCCCGGCCGCCAGTTCAAACGCTAGATTCCAGGCGATCGCCAGCGCACGATCGCGGGCGGCGATCCGATGTTGCTGAGCGACGTCGGTCAACAGCCAGTTGCCGGCGACAAGCGGATAATCGTTGGTCGGCTCGAGCGCGGCCAATTGCAAACTGAGTTGCGATAACGTTTCGGCGCGTTGATAAAATGGGACTTGGCAACTGGCGATGATCGCCTGCATTTGTTGAAGATAAAAAATCTCGTCGGCGTTCAGATTGCGAACAACGGCGCGCACTGTCGGTTCCAGTTCCTTTTCGTCGCGCATGCGTTGGTAATCTTCGTGCGGCAACGTCGAGAGAAATTGACCGTCGCGAATCAACTCGTACTGATGCATCCCGCAAGCGCGATCGGCGATCCACGCGTCGGCGTCGGCCGGCCAGGCGGCGATATGGTCGGCCAATGTTCGGCGGATCGCGTTCAAATGATCGGGCTGGACCATCGGCGACGCGCCCAACGCCGCGACTCCGGCGAAGGTTTCTTCGCGCAGTTGGGCGGCGATTCGGCGAGCGTAGACATGATTCGCTTGCCCGAGCCGCGCAGCGAACTCGAGCGCAAAAGCCAAATGTTCGGCCGCCCCGTCCAAGTCATGATCGGCCAGGTCGACGGCCGCCGACAACAATTCGAGTCGCGCGGCGACCCGGGTGCATTCGACAAAATGGACGTCGGCCAGATAGCCGGCGGTCGGCTGCCAAAAATATTTCCAACTTGGCATGCGTAACGCGACCCGACCTCGATCGAGCTTCGCTTGATGCCTGGCGACGTAAGCATGAATTTTTTCGAGCGTCAGCGGCGGAAACTGAAAAGGGAGACTCGGCAACCAGGCGTCGGTGCTGTCGATCATCTGCTCGGCGATCGAACCGGGATAGATTTTCATCAGTTCGGCGGCGCCGTTATCTTCCGGATGAAGTTCGGCCGCCAACGCTTCTTCCAACGATTGCGGAGTTTGT
>JBITAD010000610.1:0-1858 GCA_044439945.1 Blastopirellula sp. JB062 | reverse complement strand
GCTGACGATCGAGTCGAGCAGTTTTTTCAACTCGACTTGATTCACCTGCCGGGTCAGCGTCAAACGACCGTAGTCGGAAGGCTTATCGGGATCGTGCACCATCGGCTTGTCGCCGCAGCCGGCGACCAGCACGGCGACGAAGCAAAAGATCGCAAGCTTAGATTTCTGGGCGAACATCGGCCAGCAAGACGCCATGCGGAGGAAACACGAAACGGCTACGAAGCGCCGATCGTAACAAATCGGCTTGATTAAAGCTCGATCAATTCGGCCAGGCCCGCTTCGGCCAGTTCAGGGCCGGTGACGAATTTGCCGGGATGGGTCCAGCGGTGGATGAGTTGTTCGTCGGCGCCGAACAAATTTGCTAGCAGCACGTCCATCTCTTCGTGCAGAAATTTATAGTGTCGGACCCACTCGCGCGCTTCGGCGAGAGGGATGTTTTCTTCGCTTTGCCACCGCATGGGGTGAAACAACAAGACGCTCCAGCGGGTCACATAGCGGCGGCGACAAGCGGCGAACGGCCAAATGGCGGCCGACGAACATTCGCCGATAACGATGCCGGTGGCATCCAAGCGACGCAATTTTATGAGCGAAACGAGCGCGGATGCGGCGTACGAACTGCCGCCGGGCGAATCAAAATAAAGGGTGCATTCTTCCTCTTCTGGCACGGCGAGCAGCTTTTCGTAAAGCTCGGTCATGTCTTCGCCCAACTCGCCCGAGATCGCAATTTCGTATTTTTCCGGCTCTTGTTCTTCGTGCTCGTCGTGGTTCACGCGGGGTTCTCTTAATAAAGGATCAATAACAAGCGGCCGGCGACCCAGCCTACGGCGGGAATCATTACGGCCGAAAACAAGCGGAATTCGTCTCCAGGGGAGGCGAACCGGCCGTGCGGCATTGTATGATATAGCAGCCCGTTGATTTTCTCGCTGGGGCGCCGAATCGCAAGGATGCGACTCGCAGAATCGCGCGCATCTCATTTTTTTCGAGCGGCGAAGCGTTCTGCTCAGAGCCTGGCGAGGCGAATCGATGCGGTTCGCCGTTTTTCAAGGGCGGAACCGCAAACCGCAAATTTCTCACTCCCTGATTGAAAAGAGGTGCATCTCGTGCGACGCAATCAAATCTTGACCGCATTCGTGGCGGCGCTGACGCTGGGCAGCGCATCGTTGGCGGCGGAACCGACGAAGTTGGAACTTTCAGACGGCAAGATGTCGCTGGTCGCGCCGGAAGGCTGGAAAAAAGTAGCCCCCAAGGTGCGGATCATTGATTATGAATTTAACGTGCCGGGCGAGAAAGAAGCGGACGGCGAAGGACGCGTCACCATCATGGGCGCCGGCGGCAGCGTCGAAGCGAACATTGATCGGTGGGTCGGCCAATTCGCCGGCGCCGACAAAAAACCGACCCAAGAGCTGAAAGTCGCTGGCCAAACCGTCCATTTGGTCGATATCTCCGGCGATTTCAAAGATCAACGCGGGCCGTTCGCCCGGGCCGAGCTGAAAAAAGATTACCGCATGCTGGGGGCGATTATCCAGACTGAAAAAGCGGGTCAATACTTTATTAAGTTCACCGGGCCGAAAACGACCGTCGCACAGAACGAAAAAGCGTTCAAAGCGATGGTCGATAGCCTGGAAATGAAGTAGATCCAGGCTCGCCGGCAGTTCAAACGGAAACGGGCATATTTTGCCCGTTTTTTGTTGCGCCGTCGGTCGCCAAGAAATCGTACGCCGAAACGATGCGGCCCTCCTTTTGCTTAGGCGAGAGCTATATTAGCTTGGTCAATTCAGGCTGACCGGGCAGATTGTAAGCATTTTGACGACTGACGCGATTGAATCGTCCGTTTCAATCGCCACCGCAATCGGCGAGG
>JBITAD010000609.1:0-6150 GCA_044439945.1 Blastopirellula sp. JB062 | reverse complement strand
CTCTTCCGATCCACCAACGTACCGGCAAGGAAAAACAGCCGCCGTTGCTCGCGTCGTGCAAAATACTGGCGGGGGGGGCGTCTTTTTGGCGAGTCAGAACCGTTCATATGCTCTATCTTATCGTCCTCTGCAAAAAGGGCAGGGGAGTTTACAGTAAAATTGCAGCCGAAAAACGGCCGTTATGTTATGATCAAGGTTTTCTAGCAAACCCTATCCGCTCGCCGGAGCCTTTCGCGTTGCCCTTATCTTCCGAGCAATTCGAGCAACTCATTCACGAGCATAGCCCAGCGCTATACCGGGTCGCTTTTCGCATGCTGGGAGATCGCCATCTTGCCGAGGACGTGCTGCAAGAAGCATTTCGTTCGGTCTGGACAGGTCGCGCAAAACTCGACCCGCAGCGAAGCGAACGCGCCTGGCTCGCCTCGATTCTACGCCGCCGCATTATCGATCGCTGGCGAAAAAAGAACGAGGTAAAGTGCGTCGGCGACTCCGAATCGCTCGATCGCGCCTCGTTTGACGTCGATCCGTTTGGCGATGAACTGAGCGCTGAAATGCAATCCGCCTTAGATCGTTTGCCGGTTGAGCTAAAAGAAACGCTGCTGCTGGTCGTTGTCGGCGAGTTGACCCATCGCGAAGCCGCCGAAACCCTCGGCGTACCGCTCGGGACGGTCCTCTCCCGCGTAAATCGAGCCCGTGGGCGGCTTCGGGAATATCTTTCGGCTCGTCCAGCGAAGTGACTTGTAGCCAACCATCCTTAGGTCGCGGAGTCTTCCCCTAAGTGGACGAATTTGATCCACAATTCGATGATCTAGACGACGTACTTCGCCGTACGCCGACGCCGCCCGATCTGGCTGCGCGGCTGCAAGCCTCTGCGCAAGCAGCGTTAAGCGATGACGAGATTGACGATTCGCTACGCGACGTGCAACTGCCGCTCGGCTTATTTTCTCGCTTGATCGACCGATCTCGCAATGAATTGGGGAATGCGGAACTGGCCGGATCTCTCAGCACGAGCCGCTACTTTTCGTCGCGTACGCTCGCGCGAGCGGCCGTTTGGGGCACGGCTGCCTGCTTGCTGCTCGCTGCATCGATGTGGCGGTGGAGTGCGTTAACTGTCGACCAAGTCGAGCCGCTGGCCGCATTGCCGGCGAACCAACCCAGCGCCGCGCCGGCGACGCCAAGTCGTGCCGACGAAGCGGTCGCTTGGCTGGGGCCTGATTCCCACGATATTGCGAAGCTTGATCTATCGCATTGGCTCGCTCAACCAAATTCGCCCGAGAGTGCGTTTTCCAACTCGGCGAGCGCCGATAGTACGCAGCCGTTTGCTCTGTCGACCGAGCGTATTTCGCGACCGGCGCCGCTTGATCCGCAATTGGCGCATTTGGCTTCCGACTTGCCGCCGAATTTGCTGGCTGACGCTTTTTTAATGCGTTGGAAACCGCTTGGCGCGCGACCGCTGGTCGACGCTTTGCCGGCCCAAATTTTTCGCTCGCCCGCGACTGACCGACAAGCGCAATTCTTTCCGCTTGCCCCTGGCTTTGATCGCCAGTTTTTGCTGCGTGAAGAAGACCAACCGTTTGTTGCGTTGCCCAACCCGAAACTGACCTCGATCAAAGCGCCGCTAGTCGCCAGCGGCAGTTGGCAAACGACCGTTCGCCAAGCGACCGAAAGCTCAAGCGTCGCCTCGCCGCTACGCCTAGAAAAGCTGGCGGCGCTCGGCGGGCATCTATTTATCGAAGCGGAACGCAACAAGATTGCGTTGCGTACCGCCGCCGGCCCTGCCGTTTTCGCTCCTTCCGGGTTACAAATGCTACAGGTCGGCGTCGTCTCAGGCAGCGCTGACATTGTTGATCGTCCGCCGACCCATTTAACCATCGCCATCGACCTGACTCCGCAGATGCAGCGGAGCGGGCGTTGGGCGAACGTCCGCGAGGCGTTATCGAACTTGGTCGATCAGATGTCGCCCTACGATACGGTCTCGCTAGTCCGTATTGACGATCCGAATGACGAGCACGACCCGATTTTGGTCGAAGAGGCGACCTCCGCCGATGCGGCCGCCTGGCGAGAGACGCTGCAACAACTAGAACCGAACGACTGCGATTGTCTGGCCGAAGGGATCCGCTTCTCTTCCGCCGTCGCCTTGCGAACGACGCAATTTGGCGACATTCGGCGTCCTTTGATCATTATTTCCGATCGGTTTGATCGACTCGGTCCGACGCAACGCCGCGAGCTGCAACCGCTGATCGACGATGCCGTTTCACAACGCGTCGACTATCACTGGTTCGTCGCCGACGCGCACGAAACGTATCGCTCGATTCCTTCGTTTTGGCACGACCGCGGCTCGGTCAGTATTGACGATCGCGAACTGTCGATCCGCCGCAACTTGCAACAAATCGTATACGGCAAACCGACCTGCCTGGGGCAAGACGTCCGCCTGACGGTTCGTTGGAATCCGAAAAGCGTCAGTTCTTACCGTCTGGTCGGTTGCCAGCCCGAAGCGGCGGGGCTGGGCGAAGGACAAGAGCCCCTTGAGTTGCATGGAGACGAAGCGGCGGCTTCCTTGTTTGAATTAACCCTCACCCCCGACGGACCGAACGAGGTCGCTCGGATCGAAGCGACCTGGCAAGATCCGGCGACCGGCAAATCGCGGAAAGATACCCAGATCGTCAGTCGCCTGCAATTCGCACCCTCGTGGGAAGCGTCGCCCCTTTCGTTACAAGCGGCGCAACTGGCCGTTCAGGCAGGCGGGTTGCTGACCGAATCTTATTTCGTCCGCCAGCGCGGCGGCGACGCCGGCGAATTGTTAGCAATCTTCCAACGCGCCAATCGCCAATTATCACGCCGCTCCGATTTTGCTTACCTAGAACAATTGGTACGAGCGACCGAAAGACGACGAACAAATGGATTTTAGATGACTGATGCAGTTGATCGATGTTCAAACGAGGTATAAGTTAAAATTAGGTCCAACACAGCCACGCTTGCGGCTTTGTTTTGACCCCAATCACGCAAATATCTCCATTCATCGATAAGATTTAGAAAAGTCTCGCGATCGAGTCGTTTGCTCCTCTCCGCTCGTATCGCTTCGCCGTTCGCGACCAGCAAGGATTCTATCAATGCCTGTGTGGGTACAACGTTTTTATTTCGCGCTCGCGCTAGCGACGCTTCTTCTGGCGCCCCTATCCGCCGAAGAGCCTCGCGAAGCTTTTCTCGACGGGTTGCTTGAGCGAGGATATTATGAGCCCGCGATGTGGTACATCGAACGCCTTGAGCAATCGCCGAAAACCCCAGACGACATGAAAGCGCTGCTTCCCTATCGCAAGGGAACGGCCCAGCTCGAAGTCTCCCGGGCACAGCGCAACCCCACAACCCGGAAAGAATTGCTCGATCAGGCCGACGCCAATTTCGCCGCGTTCGTCAAAGCGCAGCCGAAGCACGACAAGACGATCGAGGCCCGCATGCAACGCGGCGCGATCATGCTCGAACGAGCGAAACTGGAAGAGTTGCTCGCCGATCGCGAGAAAGAAGAAGCGGCGAAAAAACCGTTTTTGGCGGCGGCGTCGAAACAATACGATTCGGCTCGTAAAGTTTATGAAGACGCGATCAAGCAAATACGCGACGTCTTAGCGGCCATTCCCAAGACATTGGACCCGCAAAAAGACGGATCGCAAATCGCCCTGCGGAAAGAACTGCGAGCCGCTTACGTTCGCGCCCAATTGCTAGCGGCGACTTCGTTGTACGAAAAAGCGAAGGTCACCCAAGACGCGAAAAAGAAGAAAGAGATTCTTACCGCCGCCGCCAAAGAATTTGACGCCGTCTTCACCAAGTACCGTCAATTTTTGTCTGGTCTTTACGCACGGCTATATCAGGCCGAATGCGAATTGGCGTTGGGCGATACGAAAAAAGCGATCACGACGATTCAAAACGATCTGATGATTCTCGGCGATCAACCGCCCGATATTCGTTTGCTAAAACTGAAATCGGTCAAATTGCTGACACGCTGCTGGCTGCAAGAATCGGACCCGCCGAAACATGCCCAGATCATCAAAATCTGCGGCAAATGGTACGACGATCAACAACTGCGAAACGCCGAGGATCGCGATCCCGAGTGGATCGAATTGAAAATGATGCTGGCGAAGACCTACCATGGGGTCGCGCCCACCCTAGAGAAAAAAGGAGAGAAGGCCGAAGCGCTCAAGCGTGCCTTGAAATTGGCCGTCGAAGCGGGACGATATCCTAGCCCCTACCAGAAGAACGCGCTCGCCTTGCGAACCGAACTGCAAGGCGAAGACGCCTCGCTCGCAGCCGACGAAAAGCCGCCGGAGACTTTTCAAGAAGCGAACGAGGCGGGCCGCGCGGCGATGCAAGAGATTCAGTCGCAAAATTTCGTCCTCAAAAAGCTGAAAGAACAACTCGCCGCCGCCAAAAAGCCGGAGGAAAAGAAAGACCTGCAAGATCAAATCGACGCGGCTCAAACCAGCTTGACGAAATCGTTCGAATCCGCCCAACGTTACTTCACCATGGCGCTTGGCAAAGCGGACCTTGACGTGCCGAGCGACGAGTTGAACGTCATTCGCTATAACTTGGCGTTTCTCGACTTTCAACAGCAAGAATATTTCCGCACGCTGGTGCAAGCGTCGTTCGTCGCCCAACGCTATCCGACTAGCGCCAGCGCCAAAGCCTGCGCCAAATTAGCGTTGGCCTCGTCGTTGTTGATCTATCAAAATTCGAGCGGCGATAAGAAAGACTTTGAAGTCGCTCAGGTCAAAAAGATCGTTAACTTTATCGCTTCGCAATGGGGCGGCGAACCCGAATCGAATGACGCTTTAGCGACCTTGGTCGGATTTGAAGTCGCCCAAGGACAAGTCGCCGAAGCCCAGCAAACCTTGGCCCAAATCCCCGCCGATTCGCCCGCTCGGTCTGAAGCCGAATTGAAATTGGGGCAAACCTTATGGGCCAATTATCTGCGCGGCATGAACGCCCGACGACAAGCGGAAGCCGACGGCGACGCTGCGGCCGCGCCGAGCGAAAAAGAGCTAATTGGGCTGAAAGAAAACGCCCAGAAGGTGTTGAGCGACGGGATCGCGAAATTTTCAGGCAAGGCGCCTGACTATAGCTACGTGATCGCAGCACTGTCGCTCGCCCAACTCTATACCGACGTCGGGCAGCCCGAAAAAGCGTTTCCATTGCTCGAAAAAGAAAAGACCGGCCTGCTGAAACTGGTCGAAGCGAAATCAGACGCCGTCTCGCGTCCGGGGCTTTCCGAACTGATTTATAAGGCGGCCGTGCGAGCCTACATCTCGGCGTTGCCGCAAGTCAAAGGACAAACCGAGACCGACGCGTTGATGGCCAAAGCGCAAGACGCGATGTCGCAACTGAAAACGCTGGTCGGCGACGACGCAGCCGGCCAAAAACGTTTGGTCACGGTTTACATCTCGCTTGCGCGGGAGCTGCAACAACAACTCGAAAACGCCCCCGCGGCGCAAAAACAAGCCCTTTCTAGCGGGTTTGAAGCGTTTCTGGATCGTGTCGGCCAATCAACCGACGACCCGATGGTTTTAAACTGGGTCGGCGAGACCTTTTACAGTCTCGGCGCCAGCATGAAAGACTCGCCCAATGCGGCAGGCTTCTTCAACAAAGCGATTTCGGTTTACGAGCGGGTTTTAAAGGAAGGCGCCTCGTCCAGTCCGCAACTCTTGCTGCAAGTGAAAGTTCGCTTGGCGGCGGCGCGAGCCGGCTTGGGCGAGTTTCAGCCGGCGCTGGAAACCTACGCCGAAGTGTTGGGCAAAAACCCGATGATGGTCAACGTGCAAGTCGATGCTGCGAAGATGCTGTATGACTGGGGCGTTGCCGATGACGAAGCTCGCAAATTCGGCGAAGCGATCATGGGAACTCGCCCGAACGAGAAAAAACAGAACGTCATTTGGGGCTGGGGACGCATCCAATCGGTGCTTTCGCGGTACGCCTCGAAAGACGCGAAACAACCGACCTATCGAGAAACGTTTTTCGAGGCGCGATACAACATGGCCTTGGCTCGCTTTCAATACGCGACCCGGCAGTCGTCGCCCGACGGCAAAAAAAAGATTATGACGCTCGCCGAGAAAGACGTTCTCAGTACTGAATTCGCCTATCCCGACATGGGAGGCGAAGCGTGGC